>NZ_JBMLRC010000451.1:2115-12118 GCF_049241225.1 Emticicia sp. | reverse complement strand
GGTTCGATTCTACGAATGTATTATCCAGCGAAACTGTTCCAGCAACTCTTAAACCCTTCACGAGGCGGTCTAAATCTTGCTCCAATGTGAAGTCAGTTGTAATACGAGCAGTGGTTTGGTACTGAATACCGCCAATAGCAAGGCTCAAAGCAGAGTTTTCGGCTCTTGCTTGGTTGGGTGCATAAAAACCCCACGAACCATCCGAGTATTTAGGTAAGAATAAGTCTGGTGCAGCACTATAGGCATCAATCCATGGGCCATACTGGCTACCTGTGAAGCCCCAAGGACTTTTTCTAACCGCATACGAACCCGATAAATTGGTTTTAAATAAAGTGCTTTTCGAAAGTTGGAAGTCTAAATTACTACGAACATTAAGTCGATTGAAGCCAAAACCTTGTTCGTAGCCACGTTTATTGTCATAGATTTTAAATAAGTCTGCTTCTTGCAAGAAATCGGCACTGGTGAAGTATTTCACCAGATTTGTTCCACCGCTGATATTCAAGTTTGCATTGTTTGAAATAGCATAAGGCTTAAACAAAGCTTCTTCCCAGTCGACATTCGGATAACGCTCAGCTTCTGCTAAGTTTGCAGGAAAGCGATATTTATTGATGATAGCTTGCGGCGTAATATTTCTCCAGCCTTCTGGTCGAGCAGCTAATTCATATTCAATAGCTTCATTTCTGATGCTCAGGGCATCAAAAGAATCATATTTTTGTGGGAGCTTCGATGGTGCTTTCACAATCGTGTTAACGGTAGCTCTGATAGAAGCTTTGCCTGTTTGTCCACGCTTGGTCGTAACTAAAATTACACCGTTTGCCCCTCTCGAACCAAAAACCGCCGTTGCCGAAGCATCTTTCAAAACTGTAATGGTTTCTACCGAACTAATATCCACACTATTCATCGGACGCTCCACTCCATCAACCAAAATCAATGGCTCTGAATTATTCCATGAACTACGACCACGAATCAAAATCTGTGGGTCTTCCGCTCCTGGAAGTCCAGTACTGGCATTGGTAATCAAACCCGGTACATTACCAGTCAGAGCCGCACCAATACTCGAAACCCCACCCGCTCTTTCAAGTTCTTTATTGGTAGTTTGAGTTACCGATGCAACAACCCCTTCTTTTTTCTGTCGTCCGTAACCCACAACCACAACTTCCGATAATTCCGATAGAATTTCTTCTAAGTTAACGTTAATAATTTTCTCATTACCAACCACCACTTCCTTGGCTTTGTATCCGACCGAACTAAAGACTAAAACCTGCTTTGGAGTACAAGTAATTGTGTACTCTCCGTTCGCTCCCGAATTCACTCCACGGGTTGTTCCTTTAATCGTAACTGTTGCCCCAGGAATCGTCTCGCCTGTGGTAGATTTTACTGTTCCTTTGACAGTCTGAGCTTTCACCGAAAAGCTCGCAAATGCCATTAAGAGTAAAATCCCTCCCACAACTAAATACAACTTTTTCCGAGAAATTGAAATGTACAAGTCAATTTGTTTCATAGTTAATAAATATGAATCATTTAATAAATAATATAAAATTACTTCTGCAAAGTAAGGAACAGACACAAAAATAGAGTAGCACAATTCACTAAATAAGCACTACAAATGTTCAGTATTCTTAAAAAGTGTCAATTTTACACGATTATTGTTCAATTTTTTTGTGCTAACTAAGGAAATGTAGGGTTTTACAGGCCTATATGTAGAATTTATAGCATTTTTAGGACAAGAACTTAAATATATATACGTATTTAGTTATTATTTCACAGAAACCATGGGTGTTCAGTGTAATATTTAATTAGTACAAAAGTTTTGTGTACTTGTAAACTTTTTAGTTTTTTAAAATCGAAGCAAGCGAAAAAGTGAAGACTATGTATGAGTTTTTCTCGTCCGTAAAACAGCCATTCATTATTGGCTATAAAACAAAAATGCCATAAAATCTTTAGTTAGATTTTATGGCATTTGAACGAATTGTGTCTGTTTTTACTTCACCGAAAACTTGTAGACAGTTGTCGATTTATAAGTTTCACCAGGCTTCAAAACTGTACTTGGGAAGTTTGGTTTGTTGGGTGAGTCAGGATAATGTTGGGTTTCTAAACAAAATCCTGAACGGAATTTTGCAGGAATTCCACCTTTCACAATGGCCGAACCATCTAAGAAATTACCCGAATAAAACTGAATGGCAGGCTCGGTCGTGAAGACTTCCATCACACGGCCCGATGTTGCTTCGTAAACTGAGGCTACATTTTTCAATTTATTGCTGGCATCGGTAAACACCCAGCAATGGTCGTATCCTTTTCCGTATTTAATTTGAGCATCATTGGCATCGTTGATTCGTTCACCGATTTTATGAGGCTTCAAAAAATCGAATGGAGTTCCTGCCACGGCCGTCAGTTCGCCCGTAGGAATGAGCGTGGCGTCAACTGGTACTAATTTATCAGCAGCCAATGTAAGTTCATGGTCGAGAATATCTTTGCTGGCATCAGCCGAAAGATTGAAATATGTATGATTCGTCAGATTCACAACCGTTGTTTTATCGGTGGTTGCTTTATAATCAATCTTTAATGAATTATCATTTTGAAGCGTATAAATTACTTCAACGTCTAATTTTCCTGGATAACCTTCTTCGCCATCGGCCGCTGTATAGTTGAGTTTCAGTTGTGGTTCGGTAGCATCAATTGGCGATGCTACCCAAAGCACTTTATCAAATCCTTTTCTTCCACCATGAAGAGCATTCGGTCTATTATTGGTAGCCAACGTGTATTCTTTGCCTTCGAGCGTAAATTTGCCTTTGGCAATTCGATTACCGAATCGTCCAATCAATGCACCAAAATACGGCACACCTTTGAGGTAGCCTTTCAGTGAATCGCAAGCGAGGGTAACGTTTGCATATTTACCATTTTTATCGGGTGCGGTTAAGTTTGTGATGATTCCTCCGTAATTGGTGATTTGTACTTCCATGCCGTTGGCATTACGAAGCGTAAAAAGATCAACATTTGAACCATTAGGCAGTGTTCCAAAAGCTAATTTTTCGATTTTATTCACTTTTGTTGTATTATTTTTCTGAGGTTTTGAGGAAGACTGGGCAAATCCGACTTGCAAAAGGCCAATGCCGAGAAGCACTAACCCAAGGGTTTGTAGTTTCATAATTTGTTCGATTGAATAGATTTTATGACAAACAAAAAAAGTTGATAGGCGGGTGCCTATCAACCATTTACTTTTTTATAATCGGCCAAAAACTTCTCTAAACCAGAGTCGGTAAGTGGGTGTTTCAATAATGCCGTAATGGCACTCAGTGGGCCAGTCATTACATCAGAACCAATTTCGGCACACTTGATGATATGCATAGGATGACGAACAGAGGCAGCCAAAATTTGTGTGGTAAAACCATAATTATCATAAATCAAACGAATTTGGGCAATTAGGTCTAAACCATCCACCGAAATATCATCTAATCTACCCACAAATGGCGATACATAAGTTGCACCAGCCTTGGCAGCCAAAAGTGCCTGACCAGCCGAGAATACCAAGGTGCAGTTTGTACGAATACCTTTGTCAGTAAAATATTTGATAGCCTTGATGCCATCTTTAATCATTGGTACTTTTACGATAATATTTGGGTGAAGTGAAGCTAAATGCTCACCTTCTTTGATGATTCCCTCGTAGTCAGTTGAAATTACTTCGGCTGAAATTGGTCCATCAACGATTTCACAAATGGCTTTGTAGTGATTCAAAATATTTTCTTGTCCAGAAATACCTTCTTTTGCCATCAATGATGGATTGGTAGTTACGCCATCTAAAACCCCTAAGTCGTTTGCTTCTTTGATTTCGGCCAGATTGGCGGTATCAATAAAAAATTTCATTTGTTTTTAAGATTTATGTTTGTAGTAAATTTGTTTAACAACCTTGTCCGTAATAGGCATTTTTGCCGTGTTTACGCTCGTAATGTTTCATGCGTAAAGTATCTTTTATTCTTGGTGTATTGGGGTTTATTTGCAATGTAAGCATGGCCATTCGAGCAACTTCCTCCAAAACTGCCGCATTATAAACCGATTTTTCGGCATTTTTTCCCCAAGTAAACGGCCCGTGATTTTGGAGCAAAACCATTTCTACTTCCTTGTGCGAAAGTTTCTTTTCTGCAAAACAATCAAAAATCTGATTACCCGTTTCAAACTCATAATCACCCTGAATCATTTCATCGGTCAGCACTGCCGCACACGGAATATCATGATGCGTATGGTCGGCATGAGTTGTGCCAAAAATCGGAATATCCATTCCTGCTTGAGCCCAAGCAACCGCATAAGTACTGTGTGTGTGCGTAATTCCTCCAATGTCTTCCCAATTTTTGTATAATTGAGCGTGTGTTTTTGTATCAGACGACGGCCGCATTTTCCCTTCCACGACTTTCGCATCATAATCCATTATCACAATATCTTCGGCTTTGAGCAATTCATACGGAACACCACTTGGTTTGATAGCAAAAACTGCTTTTTCTCTATCGACGGCACTTACATTACCGAATGTAAAAAGTACTAAGCCCAGTTTCGGCAGCATCATATTTGCCTCGAAACACTCTTCTTTTAAAGATTTATATTCGCTCATTTTTTTAAGGCTGTATTTTTATGTAATTTTGCAATTCAATTTAAAATTTACATAAAATGTTTATTCCAAGAAATATAGAATCCTCGATTTTAAACTTAATTTCAAAGTTTCCAATCATTTCGCTGACTGGTCCGAGGCAATCTGGTAAGACTACATTATTGAAAAATATGTTTCCAAATTATCAATATGTTTCATTAGACTATATTGATAATCGAGAATTTGCGATTAATGACCCACGTGGTTTTCTTGAAAAATATGATAAATATGTAATTATCGATGAAGCCCAAAGAGTACCACAAATTTTTAATTACCTGCAAGGAAAAGTAGATAACGACCAAATAATGGGGCAATATATTCTTTCGGGTTCACAGAATTTTCTATTGTTACAAAGTATCACACAAAGCTTGGCTGGGCGTGTAGCTATTTTAAGGCTATTACCTTTCGATTTTTCGGAATTGAATGCCCAACAACTTCTCGAAAATAATTACCTAACTCATTGTTTTAAAGGCTTTTATCCAAGTATTTATGATAGAAAAATCGACTCTCCATTTTTTTACGATAGCTATATAGAAAGTTATGTTGAGCGTGACATTCGGACCATTATCAATGTAAAAGACCTTTCACTATTTCGGTTATTTCTGAAATTATGTGCGGGAAGGGCTGGGCAGTTACTCAATCTAAATGCAGTCGCAAACGAATGTGGTATTTCGTCGAATACCGCTCGTTCGTGGTTAAGTATTTTAGAAACCTCCTACATCGTATTTGTTTTGCCTCCTTATTTCCAGAATATCAACAAACGCCTTATTAAAGCTCCAAAATTGTATTTTTGGGATACAGGTTTGCTTTCATTTCTTTTAGATATCAAACATTCTGACCAATTAGAAAGCCATTATTTAAGAGGTAATATTTTTGAAAATTTGGTTATTGCCGAAATGTTCAAAACAAATTATCATCGCCTTCAACAACGAAACTTCTATTTTTACCGAGATTCTAATCAGAACGAAATAGATTTGATGATACAAAATGCCGCAAAATTCGACCTTGTTGAGATTAAATCAAGCAAAACAATCAATACCGAATTTTTCAAAGGAATCCAGTATTTTGAGAAACATATGCCTAATCTTATCCAGAATAAATATTTGATTTTTGGAGGTGATGACTCTTACAAACGTCAAGAAGTCAACGTTTTAGGGTGGAAATCAAGCTCCAAAATCTTGGAATAACATTTCAAAGAACTTCATCGACAAAAAAGAATTCTGCCTATATTTTAATTTTCCTTTTCGTATAATTTGTGTAATCAGGCACGGCCGTTTCGTATTCTTTGTGCATCAATGCCGATGTTACGATATAATCGGCGGTGGCACGGTCGCAAGCCATCGGAATATTCCAAACCACACACAAGCGTAAAAGTGCCTTTATGTCGGGGTCGTGCGGTTGGGCTTCCATGGGGTCCCAAAAGAAAAAAAGTATGTCAATTTTTCCTTCGGCAATTAAGGCTCCAATTTGCTGGTCGCCACCGAGTGGGCCGCTCAACAATCTTACCACCGAAATATCAAGGGCTTCTTCGAGTAGCCTTCCAGTTGTGCCTGTGGCAAATAATTGATGTTTCGATAAAACGGCTTTGTTATAAATTGCCCAATCAATCAAATCATCTTTTTTATTGTCATGTGCCACTAAAGCAATGCGTTTTCTTGCTGAAACTATCTTCGTACTGAATGAATCTGCCATAGGTTTTAATTGAAAGAAATGAATTTAAGGTTCTGATTTTGTCCTAAATTACCAAATTATTTGTAGGCAACTTCATTAAATCTCAATTCATTTTTCAATCCTCTTATGGTTGTGTCTTTATCAATCACTACCAACTCGACATCGAGCATTTCGGCCAAATCTTCGATGTATTCGGTAGTTAGGTTTTGGCTGTAAACCGTATGGTGGGCTCCACCTGCCAAAATCCATGCTTGCAAGCCAACTTCCATGCTTGGTTGTGGCTTCCATAAGGCACGAGCCGTTGGCAGTTTCGGGAAAGATTCAGTTACTTCCACCGCTTCTACTTCATTGACAATCAGGCGAAAACGGTTTCCTAAATCGACCAACGAAACATTCAGAGCAGGGCCAGCAGCAGCATTAAACACTAAACGAACAGGGTCTTCCTTGCCACCAATTCCGAGTGGATGTACTTCACATTTTACTTTTTGAGCAGCAATCGTCGGACAAATTTCGAGCATGTGCGAACCCAAAACCATCGAATTGGCTGGATCAAAATGGTAAGTATAATCTTCCATGAACGAGTTTCCACCTTTCATTCCACTTGCCATTACTTTCATGATATGCACCATGGCCGAAGTTTTCCAGTCGCCTTCACCACCGTAGCCGTAGCCTGCCGCCATCATGCGTTGCGAGCCGATTCCAGGAAGCTGACGCATTCCGTGAAGGTCTTCAAATGTATTGGTGTAGGCGGAATAACCGCCATCTTCTAAGAAGGCTTTCAAGCCCAATTCGATGCGTGCCGCTTCATAAAGTGAACTGCGACGGTCGCCACCTTTGCTCAATGATGGCATCAAATCATAGGTATCTTCGTACTCTTGAATCAGTTTTCCAATTTCAGCATCCGAAATTTGATTGATTACTTGTACCAAATCTCCTACGGCGTGCGTATTTACCGAAAAACCGAACTTCATTTCTGCCGAAACTTTATCGCCATCCGTTACGGCAACTTGACGCATATTATCGCCAAAACGAACCACTTTCATGGTTTGCATTTTATATTTTGCCACCGAAACACGAGCCCAAGTATTAATTTTTTCGAGAACCGAAGCTGCTTGCCAATGCCCAACCACAACCTTGCGATTCAATCGCATTTTGGTCATGATATGCCCAAACTCACGGTCGCCGTGGGCCGATTGATTCAGATTCATAAAATCCATATCAATCTCGTTGTAAGGAATATCACGGTTAAATTGCGTATGAAGATGCAACAAAGGAATTTGCAAAGCCGTGAGTCCACGAACCCACATTTTGGCAGGAGAAAACGTGTGCATCCAAGTAATAATACCCACGCAATTAGGAGCCACATTGGCTTCTCGGCAAATTTGAAGAATTTCGTCAGGTGTTTTCACAACTGGTTTGAAAACTACCTTTACTGGTATTTCTGGCGAATTATTGAAAGAATCGGCTATAACTTTTGAGTGTTCATCAACCTGACGGAGTGTTTCTTCTCCGTATAAATGTTGGCTACCTGTTACAAACCAAACTTCATAAGATTTTAAATCAAGCATTGTTTTCTATAAATATTATTTATTATTTTTGTTAAAACATCAATTTTATGTTACACCAACAAGCATATTTCTCGAATCTTCAACAAGAGTTGCTTAGGCTTTTTTCGCATCAAGTGGCAGAAGAAGACCTCATTCAGATTAAAGATTTACTGGGTAACTATTTTGCCAAACGTCTTTCTTCAATGGCAGACGATGCTTGGAAAGCAAATCAATGGACTGACCAAGACATGGACGATATTTTAAATGACCCGAATCAATAGGCTATGAATATTGTCTTGGACACCAACGTTTTGCTTGTTTCTCTTCCTCAGTCTTCAAAATATCATCCGATTTTCAGGCTCTGCTCAATAAAAAGTTTAATTCTATTATTTTGCTGTCAGTGTCTCTGCTGATGACACAGAAATAGGAAAATTGTCAGTGAGGACACTGACAATGGCTTATATATTTTCGGTGTATTTCCCCAAATTTTGGTATTTATCATACAACTTTTGATAAACTTCCACATACTCAGTACGTGGTTCGTATCGAGCATCGAAACCCGAACCCATTGCTTTTTGAGCATCTTGCAGGTTAGTGTAAACTCCTGCCGCCACCGAAGCATTCATAGCTGCTCCTAAGGCACAAGCTTGGTCGGAACTGGCTACTTTTATTGGCATATTCAGCACATCCGAGAGTGTTTGCATTACAAAAGGTGATTTTTTTGCAACTCCTCCAATAGCAATTACTTGCTTAATCGGCACTCCTTCACTGATAAATCTATCCACGATGGCTTTCGAACCAAAAGCCGTTGCTTCTACAATCATTTTGAATATTTTGACGGCATCGGTTCCTAAATTCAAGCCCATAAATGCAGCTTTTAATTCATGATTAGCATCAGGAGTACGTCGTCCGTTAATCCAATCGGTTGCTACTGGGTCATTTTCTGAAATGGGTAGGAGCGAAGCTTTTTCTGATAAATAAGGGATTAGTTTTTGAGCTAATTCTTCGGCTGCTTTTTCGCCCAAAAGTTCACGCACTGGCTCGGTAATTACTCGCTGAAACCAAGCATAATAATCGCCGTAGGCTGATTGCCCCGCTTCCATTCCGAGCATATTCGGAATGATAGAACCATCGACCTGCCCACAAATTCCTTTGATGAGTAAATGACCAATTTCTTCGTTGGGAGCAATGAGCATATCACAGGTTGAAGTACCCATCACTCGCACAAAATCATAAGGTTCGATTTCAGCACCGACTGCCCCCATGTGGCAATCAAAAGCACCAACACCAATCGACACATTTGCTGAAAGACCTAATTTTGAAGCCCATTCGGCTGAAATTTTGCCCATAGATTCATCAGAAGTGTAAGTATTTCTGAAAAGTCGCTCACGTAGGCCTGACAAAAGTGGGTCGAGTTTGGTAAGAAATTCTTCCGACGGAAGTCCTTGAAATTCTTCATGCCACATGGCTTTGTGACCTGCCGCACAACGGGAGCGTTTCATCGTAAGTGGATTGGTTTCGCCAGTCAAAACCGCCGAAATCCAGTCGCAATGCTCAACCCACGAAAAGGCTTTCTCACGAATACTTTCATCAACTCGGAGAGTTCTGAGAATCTTTGCCCAAAACCATTCAGAAGAATAGATTCCACCCACATATTTTGTAAAATCAACATTCCAATGATGAGCCAATTGATTTATTTCTTCGGCTTCGGCATTAGCAGTGTGGTCTTTCCAAAGAATAAACATACCGTTGGGGTTCTCGGAGAATTCAGGAAGCATCGCCAAGGGAGTTCCGTTTTCATCGACTGCCACAGGCGTTGAGCCAGTTGTATCAATCGAAATACCTACAATATTTTGTTTTATTTCTTCCGAAAGTCCATCCAAAGCACCTTTGATGGCACTTTCGAGTCCTTCGATGTAATCAAGTGGGTGCTGTCTGAATTGAGAAATCGACGGATTGCAATAAAGACCTTTTTTCCATCGCTCATAATAATGCACGGCCGTTCCGATGCTTTCACCTGTTTGGGTATTCACTACCAATGCTCTTACAGAATCGGTTCCGTAATCAACTCCTATTGTGTATGTACTCTTCATTTTATGTGTATTTTTGACACAATTTATTTATAGCAAAAAAATCATTCGTAATGATA
>NZ_JBMLRC010000451.1:0-2015 GCF_049241225.1 Emticicia sp. | reverse complement strand
TTATGTGTATTTTTGACACAATTTATTTATAGCAAAAAAATCATTCGTAATGATAAGGTAATTTGAGCAATAATTACCTATATCTACTTATTTTATCTCATTGAATCAGAAATAAAATAATGAAAGGCGTTAAATTGACTTTGATATTTTTCTTTATCGAGTTGATAAAGTATGGCTTTTTTGGTTGTTGAATTCTGGTTTTTTTCGCCCGTATCAATCAACAAATTGGTTGATAGAATTTTTCGACTAAAATTTCGTCGGTCAAGTGGCGAATCATAAATGGCTTCATAAAGTTTTTGCAGTTGTGGAATAGTAAATTTTTCTGGTAAAAGTTCAAAACCAATCGGATGCAAAGCGGCTTTGTAGCGAAGTTCTTCGAGAGCCAAATCAACCATTTGATTATGGTCGAAAATCAGATTTGGTCTGTTTTTTAAATCAATCCAGTAAGCATTTTGAGCTTTAGCCGAATCTTGGTTGTGGGCATGAATATTGATCAATGCAAAAAAGCAAATCGAAAGCGTACGTTCTACGGGGTCACGGTTTACTTTCCCGAAAGTCTTAATTTCTTCAAAATAAATATCTTTCAGGCCTGTCAAATCATATAGAATACGGTTTGCCGCTACCTCGAGGTCTTCTTCTGCTTCTAAAAAACCGCCCATCAATGACCATTTTCCTTGTTCTGGTTCAAAATTTCTTTTTATCAAAAGTAGTTTAAGAGCTTCGCCATCAAAGCCAAAAACAATACAATCAAGAGCAACAAGTATTCTGGTAGAATGAGGGTATCTGTTCATTTTTTAATGTTTTGCACAAATTTGTACAAATATCATAATTCCTATTCTTTAAATTGAATAAAATTCGAGAAAATCAATGATTTTCTCGAATTAACTCATCTTTAACCTAAATTAATCTACAATACTAATGGTGTTTTTTTAAATTGTGTAAATATAACACAATTTTGAAATATCATATAAATTAAAGAAAAATTTTAATATTTATTACTTCGTAACTTTCAAAACAATTACCGAGTAAGCAGGAATTGTGAGTTTCAAAACACCTTTTTCGAGTTTCGCACCAGCAAAATCTTTTATTGAAACCTTGTTTGGTTGCTCAAAAGTATTGTGGTCGCTGATGTTGGCAGATGATAGGATTTGCCCCGAAACCTTTGAGAAATCTTCTCCTCTCAAATTGATTGTAACTTCGTGAGATTTGCGATAGTCAATGTTTGTCAATGAAATATTCAAAGCTCCAGAAGCGTCTTTTGATGCCGACGAATTCACTGCTGTCAGTTTTTTGCCATTAAACTCATACGTTGGCGACTCAATGCTCATCGGCACGAGCGTTGCATCTTGATGCACATTATACATTTTCATGACGTGAAAAGTTGGTGTAAGCAACATTTTTTCTTCGTTTGTAAGAATAACTGCTTGCAAAACATTGACGATTTGAGCCAAATTTGCTCCACGAACACGGTCAGCGTGATTATTGAAAATGTTAAGTGTAAGACCCGCAATCATGGCATCACGCATCGTATTTTGTTGATATAAAGCACCTTTCCCTTCTGCGTCGGTTTCGTACCAGCCACCCCATTCGTCCACAATCAAATCTACTTTTTTCTCTGGGTCATATTTGTCCATGATGGTGCTGTGCTTGGTTACGAATTCTTCCATTTTCCAAGCTTCTTCCATGGTTTTGAAGTAAGTTGCTTCGTTGAACCCAACCGATGGACCTTTGGTATCTTTCCAACTCAACACCGAATAATGGTGCAATGCCAAAGCCGACATCATATTGTGCGGAATGTTTTTCATCAAGGTTTCTGTCCAATTGAAATCATCGCTACTTGCACCCGAAGCCACTTTGTAAAGTTTAGATTCTGGAGTAATATCTTTCATAAAAGTGGCATATTGGCGATAAATATTTGCGTAATATTCGGGCGTCATGTTTCCGCCACAACCCCAAGCTTCATTGCCAACTCCCCAGATTTTTACGTTCCACGGTTTTTGACGACCATTTTGAAT
>NZ_JBMLRC010000450.1:0-1071 GCF_049241225.1 Emticicia sp. | reverse complement strand
TTTTATTCTTGGTATAATACAAATTCAGTTTAGGCGAAACGATGGAAGCATTGGCTTTAAAAATTGCATTATTTTGCAATTTGTCGAGGTATTGATTATTGAAATAATCGAAACGAATACCCGCCGTTAATGAAAGTTTAGGACTTATCTGAATACTCTCATCAATATACGCTCCTACGTTAGCTTCGTTTACATCACCTAATTTGATGCTTTCGAGTAAGGTAGTTTTATTTTTTGTGTGTGAAAGTTCTGAATCTTTAGTCAAATCATGGCGATAATTTACACCAATATTCAGTGTTGCTTGTTTTGAGCCTAAACCGTGAGCAATCGAATAATTTGAGTTATATCCCCACAAATTTCTGCCTTCGGCTTGCTTGATTTGGTCGCCGTTGATAGGGTCTTCCAAGAAAAATGTAAAGTTTGAAAATAACTCAAAATTGTAGTTTGAGTAGAAAACTTGGTTTTTCCAGACGTGGTTTCTTTTGGTTAAAGTTAAAAATTCCGCATTGGCGTTAGTTCGGCTGGTTGTACCTCCTTCATTGGGGTCGATTGCCCCGTAGAAACCAATCAAACCCGACTCAACGGCACGGTCAGGGATTTGTCCTGAAGCACTCCATTTACTCCAAAAAGTTGAGGCCGTAAAAGTTAAGCTTGTATTTTTGGTGATATGTCCGTGATATTTTCCGAGCAAATTTAGTCGATTGAAAGCCTGCGGAGCATCAAAATACGCATCAGAGTAGCTATATTCACCTGCTAAATAGGCATTTTGGTTCTTTTCTATTGCTTTTTGTGCTAAAATATTAGCAGCACCCACCAGTCGGTAAGTATTAAATTGACCGACTTCAACCTTGGCAAAATTTTGTTCTAAGACTTTTTTCGTGCGGAAATTGGCCCAACCTGCAGTGCTAAAATTTCCCTTATCGGCATCGTACAAGCCTTTCTTGAAATCTACGCCATCAATCAATTCTGGAATAATAAAATGAGCATCGGCATAGCCTTGCCCGTGTGCGTGCGACACCATATTGATTGGCACGCCATCGGCAGTGAGGTTAATATCAGTACCGTGGTCGA
>NZ_JBMLRC010000449.1:0-6726 GCF_049241225.1 Emticicia sp. | reverse complement strand
TGATAAACTTGTACTGCCTACACAAACAAATCATCCATTATCACTTCATTTTGGACTAGTGCTGCCGAATATTTATTTTTTTCGACACCATAGGTTGTTATCATTGTAAGAAATACCGATTTTTTTGTTCGGGTTGAATCTTTAAATATATTTACTTTTTCCCGCAATTTTTCAGCGTAATCTTTATCAATATTAAACCTACCCAACGAAAACTTTGCTTCACAAATATTTATCACCTGGTCCCTCCTATCAATCAGTAAATCTACCTGAGCAGCTTTTTCACCGTAATTTCCTTTCCACGCACTATCACTCGACTGAATCCCACTAATTCCTAATGCTTTTTTTATCTGTGATGTATGACTTAAACAAATTTGCTCAAACGTAAATCCTTGCCAGGTTCGATGTAACGGATTATCTAATAAGTTAATCCACACGTTTTCTCCTCTATATTTATTATCTTTTATGAATTTGAAGTAAAATGATGTATAAAAATCTGAAAGTCGATAAATGGTATTTTTAGCTTTTCCGTCGAGCGAGATATACGAACTTATAAATCCACTCTCCTCAAGGTCACTCAAAACTTTAGTCAATGTCCCTCCCGAAGCCACTTTCGATAGCTTTATAATTTCACCACGCTGCAAACCTTGTGTTTTTGTCGATAGTGTTTCTACGATTGTTTCATAGATTTTGTGTTTACGAAACAACGAACGATACAAGTTTGAAAACTCATTACGAAGTAAACTTGATTGCTCAAAAAATAAATTTTGAATGTTTTGTGTAGCAGAAAGGTCGGGCCTGATTGCATCTAAATAATACGGAATCCCTCCCAGTGCCATATAGAGTTGGATAATCTGATAACGGTCGAAAACACAGTTTTTTCTCTCTAATAACTCTTCGGTTTCTTGGAGGCAAAATGGCTCAATTTTCATTTTCTGCGTTACCCTATTATGCAGCCCACCAGTATTGTTTATGAGTTCATTAATCATCCAAGCAGCAGCCGACCCACAGGCAATTAGTAAAATATCTTTTCGATTACTCGCCCAGCTATTCCAAAAATGTTCGAGTCCCATAACAAAATCAGACTTCTTGGTATCGAACCAAGGCATTTCATCGAAGAAAATAACTTTTTTGTTATTGGTTTCGATACTTTCCAAATAATCTATCAATCGTTGGAATGCTTCAAGCCAATTACTCGGTGTTTGCTCGTAGGTTTTCTTACTCTGTCTTGAAAGCGAAGCATGAAAATTAAAAAGTTGTTGAGAAGTACTCGCATTGGCCAAACCGGATATCTGAAAGTCGAATTGATATTCAAAAAACTCTCTTATCAAAAAAGTTTTACCGACTCTCCTCCTACCATAAACCGCTAAAAACTCAGATTTTGGGCTTTCTAAAATTAGTTGTATCTGCTGTAATTCTTTCTTTCTTCCAACTATTAATCGCTCTTTATTCATAATCAGCCATTTTTTACTCAAAAATACAATTTTTGGCTGATTTAAACAAATTTAATCAGCCAAGAATATACATATTACAACAATATTGGCTGATTATATAACACTCTTACAAGAGGCTATTCATTTTTTTCTCGAAAATCTGACTCAGGTCATTGAATTCATTTGAAAACTTATTTTCAAACCAATCCATCATTAATGCCCCAAAACTACCTCCGAGTTTGTAATTATGAATTAATTCTTCGCTACTTTCAGGGTTTATACCCGGCAAATTTGTCTCGTAATGCTCGAGAGCAATTTGAATGATAAAAGGAGGATTAGGTTGCTCACGTAGAGCTTTAAGTTCGGATGTAAATTCGGCGGCTAAAGCCTTATTATCTCGTAATAAAGTTTCTATCAATTGTAGTCTTGATTCACTAAAATCTTGTCTCAATTGCTCAATTTGCTGTTCCTTCGATAGTTTCTGCTCTTTTAATTTTTGCTCTTCTTTTAGCTTTTGCCGTTTTACTTCTTGTAAATTTTTTTCTTCTTGAATCGGGTCAAAAATATCAGGCTGCGACATCATCGACTGAATAAAACCCATCGGATTGGCCACCTTCTGCCCTACTTGCATTAAATTTTTTACAAGAATAATTCGAGATTTAATGTATTCTTCGGGGTAAAGCTTCAACCATTTTTGAACTGTTTTTAAACTTGCTCCTTTAAAATCTCGAACCATTGAAAATAATTCACGCTCAACTAAGTTCTGAATATTCATATCGAGTTGCGGTAAGTCCTGTACTTCTTCATCATTTCTCGAATCAACAACTTTGTTGTTTTTGAAAATATGAAAAACCAATTCAGTAATCTGTTTACCGTATTTTATTTCATCAAATGTAAAACGAATATCAGTACTTTCTTGAAGGTCTTCCTGTGCTTTTAAAATCACCCTTTGTTTGAAATTGGCATAGAGCGGATATTTATCCGAAATATCGAGCATCTCTTTCAATTCTTGCACGCTGAATCTACGCTTGCCGATTCGCTCATACTGTTTCAATAATTCATAAATTCTGACAGAAAATGAACTCTGAATTCCCAATACGTTTCGAATGTCATACATCAAATACTGAGTTTGCAATTGAAGCAAGAAAGGCTTCATTTTAGGGTGAAATGAAATATCAACGTAGTTACCATCTTTCACAAAGCTATCCACCCCTACTGCAATATGTGTCTGAAATTCCTTGAGCCCTTCTGGTGTATCTCTGATGATTCTGATTTCTTTTTTAGTGAGCCCTTTCGCACCATCTTTCAGCATTTTGTATGAGTTCTTATGCGATAAGCCAAAATCTTTGACTACATCTTTCAGATAAATACGATACTCTTTAAAATCTTCATCATCTTTTTTTATCATGGTGAGCATTTTAGTAAATACTCGAGTTTCCCAAATATCAAATCTGTATCTACCCTCAACCAAATCGTTCGATTTTCTGATAAGTTTTATTGAGCCACTCCCTTCGTTTTTATCTTTTTTCATTATAATCTAAAATAAAACAAATATAACAATATTTTTTTACATGTTATACAACCCTCAGAAATGTTATATTTGGTCGATTGAGAAATGATAAATGTTAAGCATGCTACTTCCCCAGTTTTGTTATAAAAAGTAAAATGAAATAGTAAAACCCCCACTTTTGTTATATTTTCCCCATAATTGATATAGTAATCCTCATTTTTGTTATAATATTCCCCACAATTGGTATAGTAAACCCCAGTTTTGTTATAGTATGCCCCAATTTTGTTATAAAAAGGTGTTTAAATAATTGATTATCAATTATTTATATAAGCGGAAAGCTTTTAAATAAAAATTAAATAAGATAAAAGCAACAAAACACTTGATGTTGTTTTTTTTAAAAATTTACTAATAATAATTAAATGACTGTAGTTACCTATAATTCTTTAGCCAGCGTAGATTAAAAGATTGTTTCCGCTGCCCCAATTTTGTTATATTATATAAAGCATAACATTTTTGGGGAAGTTTTTTAGCGTATAGTTATATCAATAGTGTAAAATAGACTCGATTCTTTTTAATCTTTAGCTTATAATTGGTCGAAAAATAGTTTGACAAAAGCTAAGTATAACATTTTTGGGGCATTGAAAAGAACTATGTTTATTGCGGAGAGCCATTTCCCCATTTTTGTTATAGATTGATATAGCTATTGATTTATGAAATATAACAAAAATGGGGAAGTGAAATCTTCTCCCCCACCCTATTGGAGTTTTAAAACTATTTGAGTGTTTTCAAAACTTCTTTTGCCGTTTTAATCAATTCCTCTAAGTCGGCTTTTTGTTGTGTCTTTGAAAACTTCCTCAGAATATTACTAATGGCTTCTACCTGTTGCTGAATAGGACTAACCGTGCTGGTAGAGACAGCTTTGCTCAAGTTTTGAATTTCTTGAATCGAAGAAATGTTGTTTGTAATGTTAGCATTTTTGCCCAATTCTTGAATTAATCCTTTTTCTATTTTTTCTTCGCCAACCAGAATTTTGTTTCTCAAATCAGAGCTGATTTTTTCAAGACCTTTGGCAAATTCTGCATCTCTTTTTATCGTTTTTGCATTTACTTTATATTCTTCAGCAAGCCTTTCTGCGGTTGAAATTTTCGATGGGACATTTTGTCCCTTCAGTGAACTGTCTGTGGAATTTTGTGTATTTTCTTTCGATGGGACATTTTGTCCCTTCAAGAGATTTTCAGTTTTATCTGCCTTTTCGTTGTTGTATCGTAAGCCTCTAAAATAGGCAATTTGCATAGGACTAAGGTTGCGGCGGCCCAGTTGTAAATTTATCATGTAATCCTTTGCATCTTTGAGAGAATCGAAGGATAGTTGATAAATTTCAAAGGGTAAATTGTGGGTCGAACAAATCTTGAAACGATTGTGGCCGTCAATTAAAATATAGGCGAGTTCGTCTTCATTGGTATAGGGAAGATTTAAAGCTTTTTTATTAGCTTGCCATAATTGAAGTGGGCTTTGGCAACCGTGTTCTAAAATATTGCTTTCGAGTTGTTTAAATTCATCGTCTAAAAGTGGCGGAATTAGACTACGGAGCTCTTCTAAAATGATAATATTTTTTCTGATAGAATCTGCTTGAAGAATATTACTCGAAAGTGCTTGTTTGGTTTTGGCAGCCAGAATATCTTTAATGTTTGTTTTCATTCGATTATTTTACGATTTGTAAGTAAGCAATATATTCGTCGCAGAACTCTTTATAGCATTTAGCAGCTTCTGAGCCTTCGGCAAATTTTGCAATAGCGTTTTGTGCAATCTGAGACTTCTGAAAATCAATTAAATGCTTAATTTCTGATTCAAATATTTTGACGTTAGTTACTTCTTCTTTCACATGAGCTTTTATACCGTCGTGAACTGTGTTACGTTTCACCATCGTAAATACAATACCATCAATTACCAATGTGGCGTTTAGGTCTCGTCTGACTTCTGAAATTTTTCCCCAAATTGAATTCAAACCCTTAACGGCAGACATTTCGGGTAGGAGGGTTATTAAGCAACTTGAAGAAGCAGTAAGAGCCGAAATTGTGAGTTTGTTTAGTGACGGTGGACAGTCGATAATGATGTAATCATAGTTTTCGAGTAAATGACTCATTCTGTTTTTTAGACGAAACTCACCACCAGTAAGTTCGTGAAAACGCATTTCGACATTAGCTAAATCTATATCAGAAGGAGCGAGGTCTAAGTTTTTATCAATATTTACTACTGGAAAAGTAGCGTTATCGAGTAGGGCATCGGCTACTTGGACCTCGGGTAAATCAACTCCGAGAACTTGACTGAGATTTCCTTGTGGGTCAAGGTCGATTAATAAAACCCTAAAACCCATATTTGCCATGGCCTCGCCCAAGGAAACCGTGGTTGTGGTTTTACCAACCCCACCTTTGTGATTGACGACAGAAATAACTCTTGCCTTTTGGTAAAGGGTAGGGGAGTAGCCGTATTTAGTGATGACAGGCAGGAGTTGATTAAGATGTTTTTCTGGAATCGCTCGACCTTCGTTTAAAGCTCGGGTAATCGTTTGGCGTGGAATTTCGGCTTCTTTCTCGAGGGTGCTGACTGATAGGGCTGGATTATGCCTTATAAATTTTAATATTTGTTCTTGATTAGTCATTGTTATAAGAAAATTTTACCCAAAATTAATAAATTTGTGTAATAATATACCCAAAATTTACGTTTATTTTTTTGAAGGAATTTTGATGTTGGACTATATATTCGTCTGTTCATATTGTAATATTATTAGAATTATAACGTAATAATAATGATATTATCTTGAATAGTTTTATATTTGTACTCAATCCAAAAAATATATTATGCCTACACTTGATCGTAGTAAATTTAAATATAATGCTAAAGTTTTTGAAAAAACTTGTTTGTACTGTGGTACAGTCTATTTTGCGAATCGCTCAACTGCCAAGTATTGTTCGTCAACTTGTCGTGGTTATGCTAATCAAGCCAAAAACCTCAATGAAGCTGCTCCGTGGAATGAAGAAGACCGCACGGTTGATGCCTTGCTCTCACAAGTAGCTTATTTGAAAGGACAATTGCAGCACTATGTCAATGAGAACGACAAATTGAAAAGAATCATTGGGGAAATAAAAAAGCCTTGACGCACAATAACACGTTCAAGGCAATTTTGTATTCCTACAACTTTGATGCTAAGACAAGTTCTATCGTTTTAATCACCAAAGTTTTCTGAGAGTTTTCTTTCTAGGTATTCGGTCGAATAATCAATTTTGATTTCTACCCACATTGGCAAGTGGTCCGACATTTGGAATGTTCGCCATTCTAAATATTTACTGCCTTCTTTCATCAGTGGCAAGTACAAGGCTTCATCGTCTTTTGTGAAAACATATTTGTAGAAGTCCAAAACCCCAGCAGCTTCTTTGGTTGCAAATCGATCCTCTTGAACTTTCAACGCTATCTGGTCATAATGTTTATCTTGCTTTACGTTGCTGCCAGGAATGGTTTGTAACTTCTTATGAATTTTAAACCCTGCATCAGTGATGGCTTTCATTGTTACATCTTCACGGTTGAATATATTAAAATCACCTAGCAATATCCAGTTTTTTGTAAACCCATACTTATCTTCGCTGCGTTTTTTGATGAAATTTGCCACTTCTTCTATTTCTTTTACTCTGCGTTCGTCCACAGGAGTTCCTTCTCCAAAATAAATATGAACAGTAGCCAATACAAAATCAGTCCAACCAGCTTTAAATCCACACATAAAGGGCGTTCGGG
>NZ_JBMLRC010000448.1:0-6946 GCF_049241225.1 Emticicia sp. | reverse complement strand
TTGCATTGAATAAATCAAAAAGTGCGATTGAAAAACAGATTGCAAAACTAAAAGAAAACCAACAATTAGAGCGTATTGGCCCTGATAAAGGAGGGTATTGGCAGGTTTTAAATAAAAAGATTCAAAATTAAGGATGAAGTATTGAGTAAAAATCACTTATAAATAAGGATTAAATCGTAAAATCAAACTATGGCCCACAATGAAAACACACGAGTAAAAATCCCTGCTATTCTTCATCTTTGCAGATTAGGATACCAATATATCTCATTATCGAACGCTAAAAGAGATGAAAATACCAACATCTTCACTGATATTTTTTCGGAAAGTATCGCCAGAATAAACCCTGAACTTGAAGACCAAGAAATAAAGCGAATGCTTGAAAAAATATCTTTAGTCTTAGATAATGAAGATTTAGGTGAAGAGTTTTATAAGCTACTTACCGCAACTTCGGGTACAAAGCTAATTGACTTTAAGAATTTCGATAACAATGCTTTTCATATTGTTACTGAACTAACCTGCAAGAATGGTGAAGATGAATTTCGCCCAGATATTACGCTACTTATCAATGGAATGCCCCTGGCTTTTATCGAAGTAAAAAAGCCAAATAATAGAGAGGGTATTCTGGCTGAGAAGAATAGAATCAATGAACGTTTCAGGAATAAAAGGTTTAGGAAATTTATCAATATCTCACAGCTATTGATGTTTTCAAACAATATGGAGTATGACACAGAGTCTATTGTACCGATTCAAGGGGCTTTTTATGCTACTACTTCATTCAAAGATACAATTTTCAACTGCTTTAGAGAAGAACAAACTTTAGACCTTTCTGTACTCTTAAAACCAGAAGACGATACCATCGAGAATTTTGTCTTGAAAGATAATAATTTGATTACTCTCAAGCATTCACCAGAGTTTATTACTAATAAAGAGGTTAATACGCCTACAAACCGAACGATTACCTCGTTGTTTTCTAAAGAAAGGTTTCGATTCTTACTCAAATTTGGGATTGCTTATGTAAGAGAAGACGATGGACTCCAAAAACACATCATGCGTTATCCGCAGGTTTTTGCTACCAAAGCCATTGAAACTGAGTTAGATAAAGGCATCACAAAAGGTATCGTTTGGCATACACAAGGTAGCGGAAAGACTGCTCTTGCTTTCTATAATACGCAATTCCTAACTGATTATTACCAACAGAAAGGAATTGTGCCTAAGTTTTACTTTATCGTTGATAGGCTTGATTTATTGACCCAAGCGAGCATGGAATTTAAAAGTCGTGGTTTGATTGTTCACAATGTAAACTCAAAAGAAGAACTCATTGCCGATTTCAAAACTCAAACAGCTATTCATAATAAAACTGGACAACGAGAAATTACGGTAGTAAACATTCATAAGTTCAAAGAAGAAACCACCATCTTAAAAACCACTGACTATAACATCAATATTCAGCGTGTTTATTTTTTGGATGAAGTTCATCGAAGTTATGACCCTAAAGGTAGCTTTTTGGCAAACTTGACCAATTCTGATAAAAACGCTATTCTTATCGGACTCACAGGAACGCCACTAATTGCCGAAGACCGAAGCTCCAAGGCTACTTTTGGCAATTACTATCATAAATACTACTACAATGCCTCAATTGCCGATGGCTACACCTTGAAACTGATTCGTGAAGACATCGAAACTACTTACAAGGTGCAGTTAGTACAGGCAATGAAAGAGATTGAGATTCTGAAGGGAAAAGTTAATAAAAAATACATTTATGCCCATGAGCGATTCGTTGAGCCAATGCTCGATTATATCGTTCACGACTTTACTGAAAGTAGAATAAAATTTGGCGATAAAACCATCGGGGCTATGGTGGTTTGTGATAGCTCAGAACAAGCCAAAATGCTACAAGAAATATTTAACACCAAATATGCCGTAACGACCCTCACAAATACAAATCCGCTTACTTCGGCCTTGATTTTACATGATATTGGCTCAAAGGAAGAACGAAAAGTTGAAGTTAAGGAATTTAAAGAAGGTAAGATAGATATTCTGTTTGTCTATAATATGCTGCTCACTGGTTTCGATGCTAAACGTCTGAAAAAACTCTATTTAGGGCGGGTTGTTAAAGACCACAACTTACTGCAAACGCTTACGAGGGTGAATCGTCCGTACAAAAACTTTCAGTATGGATACGTGGTAGATTTTGCCGACATCAGTCAAGAGTTTGATGCTACCAATCGTGCTTATTTCGATGAATTGCAGCAAGAATTAGGCGACGAAATGGAAACCTATTCCAATCTATTCAAATCGAAAGAAGAAATTGATGCCGAAATAAAGGAAATTAAAGAACAACTCTTTCATTTTGACTTGAAAAATGCCGAAAATTTCTCTCGACAAATCACCGAAATAGAAGACCGCAAGCAAGTACTCGAAATCAAGAAAGCACTCGGCACACTACGTGAATTATACAATGTGATTAGGCATTTGGGGCATTTTGACCTTTTGGAGAAGACCGACTTCCGAAAATTTAATGATTTGTTTAAAGCGGCAAGCGACCGACTGCAATTACTGAATGATAGAGATTCGGTAATGAACAGCCCCGAAACAACAAATTTACTGAATGTTGCCCTCGAAAACGTACTTTTCATGTTTCGGAAACGCTCAGAGAGTGAATTGGTTTTAGCCGACCAACTGAAAGATACTTTACGCAAAACCCGTGAAGCTCTCAGCAGTAATTTTGACCAACGAGACCCCGAATTTACATCGCTCTACGAAGAATTAAAACGCTTATTCAGCAAGAAAAACCTCGATGAAGTTTCGCAAGATGAAATGAAAGCTAATATTGGGGCTTTGCGATTGATTTATAACAAGGCGACTGAAATTAACCGAAAAAATAATTTATTGAAGGCAAAGTACGAAAACGATGTAAAATTTGCTCGTGTGCATAAACGACTGGTTGAGCGAGGAAATGTCAGTCAGCGAGAAAGTGAAATACACGAAATACTGACCGATATAAAGCAGCAAGCCGATGACAAAATACTCATCAATCAGCGATTACTCAATAACGAACCCTACTTTGAGCAGAATATGCTGCAAATGGTAATCAAGGGTTTTCAGAAAACAAGTGTTAAATTAGCACCTGATTCTGCGAAGTATATCAATACTTGTGTAGTAAAAGAATATTTAAACGAATTTCACGGAATAACTAAATGGTAGTACAAGATTTTACAGCAAAGACCAAAGAATTAATTGATAACCTCAAAAGTGTTTGTACCTCTTACGGATTGGGTAATGATGGCAACGAATTTAAAATCATTACGCAGGTTTTCCTTTACAAATTTATGAATGATAAGTTTGGCTACGAAGTAAAGCAGATTGAGCCAAGCTTAAAAACTGACGAAAACGATGAAAATGCTAAAGGTTGGGAAGATAAAATAAGAGAATACACCGACGAAGACTACGAAATGTTGCTGCTGCAACTAAGCCCCGATAGTGCCAAACTCAAACGTGAACATTTCTTGACTTATTTGTTTGATAAACAAAACGACGAAGAATTTGCTAAAACCTTTGACGATACCCTACGAGACATTGCTATTTTCAATAACGAGATTTTCTCGGTAAAGACTGGTACGGGCTCAAAAATCACACTTTTTGATGAACTAAGTCAGTTTGTTTCTGATAGCTCGCAGCGTGATAATTTCTGTAAAGCCATTGTCAATCAGTTGGTTAATTTTAGTTTTGAAAAGATTTTTGACCAAAAATTTGACTTTTTCTCTACTATTTTCGAGTATTTAATAAAAGATTATAACAAAGATGGTGGTGGGAAATATGCTGAATACTACACCCCTCATGCCGTAGCCAAAATCATGGCGGCCTGTTTGGTTGATGCTCCCGTGCAGAATGTAACTTGCTACGACCCTTCGGCTGGCTCTGGTACGCTCTTGATGAATTTGGCTCATGCCATTGGCGAAGACCGCTGTACGATTTACTCACAAGATATTTCGCAGAAATCGTCGTCGATGCTACGACTCAATTTGATTCTGAATAACCTCGTTCACTCGATACCAAATATCATTCAAGGCAATACGATTCTTTCGCCTTATCACAAAGAGGGTGAAAAGCTAATGAAATTTGACTATATCGTATCAAACCCTCCGTTTAAGCTCGACTTTAGCGAATACCACGCTGACTTACAGGCAGGCAAAAACAGTGAACGCTTCTTTGCGGGTGTTGCGAATATTCCGAATAAGGATAAAGATAAAATGGCTATTTATCCACTCTTTATTCAGCATATTATGTATTCGCTTACCAGCATTGGCAAGGCGGCAATTGTAGTACCTACGGGTTTTATTACTGCTCAAAGTGGCATTGAGCGTAAGATTCGAGAACGATTAGTTGAGCAGAAAATGCTACGTGGTGTGGTGAGTATGCCCAGCAATATTTTTGCTACGACTGGCACAAACGTTTCGATATTGTTTCTTGACCGTGCCAATACCAAAGGTGATATTGTGCTGATGGATGCCTCGAAGCTCGGAAAAGTAGTAAAAGAAGGTAAAAACCAAAAAACGCTACTCTCGGAAGACGAAGAGCAGCAAATCATTGATACTTTTAACCGCCACGAAGCCGTTGATGATTTTTCGGTGGTGTTGAGCTACGAACAAATTGCCGAAAAGAACTATTCGTTTAGTGCAGGTCAGTATTTTGATGTAAAAATCGAATATACTGATATTACTCCCCAAGAATTCAGTACTAAAATGGATGGTTATAAACTGAATTTAGAAAATATGTTTGCTGAATCGAAATCTTTGGAAGACCAGATTAAGCAACAATTGATGAATTTAAAGTATCTTTCGTGAGTTTAAATCTCAAAAAATATGAAATTAAGCGAAAAAACACTTGATTATTTGGAAGAACATCTACCCGAACTCATGGCAACCGCCACCAAGCAAGCCTATTGGCAAACGTTGGCATCGGGGCAGAGTGTACTTGTTGCCGAAAAGGGAAAACTAATGAGGGTTTTTCCTGATGGTACAAAAGAGTTTGTCAAAGAGATTAATAAACCTCAATCGGCGAAGATTGGCGAAAAAATTAGGCTATGATTGATAAACTATATCAGCCACGATTGAGAATGTTTGCTGGCCCCAATGGTTCAGGCAAAAGCACCATGAAATCAGTGCTAAAACCCGAACTCTTGGGAGCATATATTAATCCTGACGAAATAGAAGCGACAATAAAAAAAGATGATTTTCTGTATTTAGACACCTACGGTGTGAGCTGTACGTTGGCTGAACTCAAAGCTTTTTTTGAGCAATCTACCCTACTCAAAAAGGCAGAATTAGATGATTTTATATATGATTTGAAGCTCTACGAAAATCGAATTGATTTTCATGATGTGGGCATAAACTCTTATTGGGCATCGGTAACTGCCGATTTTGTGCGTTTTCTTCTACTCAGACAGCATCAGTCTTTTACTTTCGAGACCGTAATGTCGTCGCCCGATAAAATCCAGTTGCTGCAAAAAGCACAAGAACTTGGCTACAAAACTTATCTTTATTATGTGGCTACCGAAGACCCAAATATTAATATCGAACGAGTAGCGAATCGGGTGGCAAAAGGTGGGCATGATGTGCCGCAGGATAAAATTATTAGCCGCTACCATCGTTCGCTCAATTTGCTGCTATCTGCCATAAAAGCAACCAATCGTGCTTATTTGTTTGATAATTCGGCCGAAAACCAAATTTGTATTGCCGAAATTACCAATGGTTCAGAGCTTTTAATGCGGTCTGACACGAAACCTGCGTGGTTTCAACAATATATTTTAGATAAATTATAAGCACCACAACCGAGTTTGAAAATAATTTGAAAAATGATGAGTCAAATAGTAACATTAGATGATATTGCATTAAAGGAAAAGAAATCGATAATATCTGGTCCATTCGGGTCAGATATTAGTAGTAAATTTTTTCAAGAATCAGGGGTGCCAGTTATTAGAGGAAACAATTTATCGAATGGATTTGGCAAATTTAAAGATAGTGGATTTGTTTTCATATCGGAAGAAAAGGCAGAAGAATTAAATGCTTATGCTATTGAAGATGATTTAATCTTTACTGCTGCTGGAACAATTGGGCAGGTTGGGATAATTGAAAAAAATTTAAGTTATTCTAAATATGTAATCTCAAATAAGCAAATAAGAGTTAGACTAAATCCTGAGAAAGTAAATCCAATGTTTGCATATTATTGGTTTTCGAGTCCGTGGATTGTAAAAGATATTATCAGTAAGAATACTGGAAGTACTGTCCCTTTGATAAATTTATCTATAATTAAATCTCTCGAAATAAGGCTTCCAACAAAGAAATTAATCCAAGATAAAATAGCTAATGTCCTTTCAGCCTTAGATGGCAAAATAGAACTCAACAACCGCATCAATGCCGTGTTGAACCGACAACTTTGTTGAAGGTTTTTGTAAAAATAGTAAAAAAAGGATTACTTTAGCGACTCACTTAAAACAATATTTCAGATGTTAACAAAAAAACAGTTTTTATGTCGCTGTTAAGTTGAGTGCAGAGTCGGAAAAGCTTTTGCGGGAATTAGAAAACTACCTCCGAGCAAAACGCTATTCACCACGAACGGTCACCAATTACAGTTATGAGATTCGGTATTTGCTGAGTCATTATTCCGACCGCTCAGCCCATAGTCTGATCCAGACCGACATCATCAATTATCTACGTTATATCCAAGATCATTTTAATGCTTCGTGGGGCAAATGCCATACCGCCGCCCAGGCTCTGAGTTGTTTTTTTCAACACATCCTACAACTACCCGCCATTCGAGCTCGTTCGTTTTATCCCCTCAAACGACAATTGTACCCCAATATTCTGACTCAGCAAGAGGTAGGAATGGTCTTAAATAGTTGTGAAAACTTGCAACACAAGGCCATTGTATCAGTTTTTTATGGAAC
>NZ_JBMLRC010000447.1:0-1739 GCF_049241225.1 Emticicia sp. | reverse complement strand
CTGGCGAGGGCATCAATATCGGCTTTTTTGCGTACGCTCGAATCTCGCACCATCGTAAACGTATAATTTTGATTGCCTTTTACCTCTACTCTATCACCCGACATCATGCCGTACATTCTGAAAACATTCAGCACGGGTTTGTCAATGCCATTGGTGGCTAAATCTCGGAAACCATAAAAATACGGTTGGTTCTCAAACTCAAACGACCAACTCACTGCCCCCAATAAATTGGCTTTAAAATAATCGGCAAGGGCATATTTTCGGGCAAACGAAGCGGCCGTATAACTCGAATACATCGTGCCATTTCGATACGCATTTGATGGATTGGTTTTCATACCACAAGCCGCACAACCTTCGGGGTCAGACTCGCCAATGATAATGGGCAGGTTTTTGAATTTCGGATAAGAAGTAACAATTCGGAAACCTTCCGAAATATCTCGCAGCTGCGTACCTACATTCATCTGTACGTGTCCATCCACAACTTTTGGAGCTCCTTTGGCATGAAAAGTGATAAAATCGAGCGGCGAACCCACTTTACCCGTTACGTAATTAGTGCCCGATTCACAATGCGTTAGAAATGTTTTTAAGAAATCAGCCGCTTTATTCCAGCTTGGGCCAGTTGTTTCGGGGCCGCCTATTCTGATGCTTGGCAAAGCTCGTTTGGCGGCGTCGGCAGTATAATCGTAGAGTTTGCAATATTCTTCTACCGTTCCACTCCAATAGCCAATGTTTGGTTCGTTCCAGAGTTCCCAGTACCAAGTTTCTACTTCGGCTTTGCCGTATCTTTCAACCGAGTGTTTTACCCACGCATACACCAAATCGGCCCATTTTTTATAGTCTTTTGGCGGGTATGTCCATCCTTTAAAGATTTCGGTATAATTCATACCTGGTCTCCAATTATGCTCATAAGGTTGTGGTTTGGTAGAAAGTGCTTCGGGCATGAAGCTAAATTGTGCCATTGGCTTGATGCCTCTTTGCTGATAAGTATCAAAAATCTTATCGACGATCGTCCAGTCATAAATCGGATTGCCGTTGGCATCTTCGGTGTAAACATTAGTCGAACCCCACTTCATTGAGAGCGTATCATGTCCCGATGTAAGCATATTATGAGCTCTAAAATAAACAGGTACTGGACTCAACTGACTTAATTCTGTCAGCAATTTTTTGCCATCTTTCATGTAGGCATAATTGGGTTCGTCGGCACCAAACCACGCCCACATCGTTGACATTTTGCCAACTTTTTTATTCAAATCTATTTGGATAGTTGTTTTTTGTGCAAAACTCAGCTGATACACAGCCATAAGCATAAAGAGCAAGTGTAGTTTTTTCATGTAATGGGAGGTTGAATAGAGTCAGTCACAAATATAATCTTAAATCGGTTGGATGCTTCATTTGAGCGAAAGAATAAAAGCCGAATGTCGAAAATTTGATCAACACTCGGCTTTTCATCATTTATTCTTCCAACATCAAACTGGCTTTTGCTTCCAGACTTAATTTATCATTCCACTTGATAAAAAATGGTTTTTCGAGTTGGGCCTCGCGGTAAGCATCGGGTATCATAATCGGTACTCCATGAATGATTGGATACAAACGCTTGCAAGTAGGGCAAGTAATGAGCCCTTCATGAATGACATTATTTTCTTTTTCGGTGAAAACCTGAATCGAAAGTTCAGATTTATCAAAGGGGCAACATAGTTTATCAAAAAAACTTTTGGTCATGACTTTAATCGTTTAAAACT
>NZ_JBMLRC010000446.1:0-1015 GCF_049241225.1 Emticicia sp. | reverse complement strand
TTGTAAAATATTTGTTAAGTTGCTGAAAGTGAGACGTATATGGGTGGGGTTGGGAAAATGAATAGTTTGCAAAAATCGTAGGAACGTCCAAATTGGACGTTCACATTAAAATCATATTCTACAAAGAACGTCCAGATTGGACGTTCCTACGAGCCGTACCTTTTCAGATATTCTTCTTCATTGATTTTATTGAAAATATCTTCTCCCCAAGTTTTAGGGTTATTTTTGATATATTCTTGAATAAAGTGTAAGGATTTTTCATTTCTAATCACGTGGTCATGAAACCTTGCCTGCCAGCCAAACTCGTAATTTTCGGTCTGACACCAGACGGTCAAGGCTTTCTTTAATTGTCCGATTATGACTGAAATTGATTGACTTGGAGCTGCTTTGAATTTTTTAGGGAGTTTTAAAATAGGAATGGAAAATGTGTTTTTTGAATTTTCTATTCCTAAAAGAATGATAAGGTGAAGATGATTTGGCATCACACACCATTCGATTAATTGGGCATTTGGGTAAAGTTTTGGAATATTTTTGATAAATTCTGCAATTTTTACCGCTATCGGTGTCTCAATTAAAACAAAATCTGAGTCTTTTGCCTCAATTTTCCCAAAGTAATTGATTCGATTTTTTGTGCAGATTGTTAGAAAATAATAGCTTTCTTCATCGTACCATCTGTTTTGCAAGCGGTACTGTTTAGTAGTTTTATGCCCCATAAGTTTATTTCATGCCAAAATAAAATTTAGGTATTTATTTCGTAGGAACGTCCAAATTGGACGTTCCTATCAAAATCAAATCAAAAACGGTTCTCGAAAAGAACGTCCAGATTGGACGTTCCTACGACTTTTTTTCTACGAAACCCATTTTTCCACTTCTTCCTTGCTCGGCATTTTTTCATCGATTTTGAGTTTCTTTCTCATGCCACCCAAATCATTGAAAATTTTATTGGCATTGGCTCCGTGTAGTTGGTCAACCATCACAAAACCCATTTTTTGTAAGGCTGGCACCCAAACTTTTG
>NZ_JBMLRC010000445.1:0-24759 GCF_049241225.1 Emticicia sp. | reverse complement strand
AAAGTCTAATTTCGCTTCATAAACAAATAAAACTAAACCTGAAATGGAACAAATTCTTACAACAGCAGCTTTAACAAGTATTTTTACATTGACATTATTAGAAATTGTACTTGGTGTCGATAACATCATCTTCGTTTCGATTATCTCATCGAAACTTCCACACGCCGAACAGAAGAAAGCCCGTAATATAGGCTTGGCAATGGCAATGGCTATTCGTATTGCCTTACTATTTGTATTGGGTTGGATTTTGGGACTTCAAACTGATTTATTTAATCTAAAAGATTTTGGCTTACCTGTTGACTTAGGTTTTAGTGGTAAAGACATTATTTTATTGATTGGTGGACTTTTCTTGTTGTATAAAGCAACCTCAGAGATTCACCATAAGCTTGAAGGACGTGAAGAAAATATCAGTGCTAAGAAAACTTCATCAAAATTATCGAAAGCTATTTTTGATATTGCGATTATTAATATAGTCTTCTCAATTGACTCTATCATTACTGCTATTGGCATGACCAACAATATCATGGTGATGGCCGTTTCAGTAGTTCTTTCTACCTTTGCAATGCTGGCTTTTGCTGGTAAAGTAGGAGAGTTTGTGGAGCGTCACCCAACGGTGAAGATGTTGGCTTTATCGTTTTTGGTGATGATTGGAACACTACTCGTAGCTGAGGCATTTAAAGTACACGTACCGAAAGGTTATGTTTACTTCTCAATGGCATTCTCGTTTTTGGTTGAAACACTCAACATCAAAATGCGTAAAAATGCAAAACCAGTTGATTTACGCAGCGATATTAAGTAATTTTCAATTAAATTAACCCTTTAACGTCGGCAAGGTTTCAAACCTTGCCGACGTTTTATAAATAAGAAAAACTCCTAAGTTGGAGCAATGGTAGATATATGAAGATATTTTCTTGGATATATACAGTTTGGTGTGCATTTTGGTTTTTGGTAGTGTTTTTATTACTTTTTCCTATTGTTTATGTTTGCTTGCAAAAAGAACAATGGAAACCAATTGCTCATTATTGTAATCGTATCTGGGGCAAGATTTTCTTTTTTGTAATTGGGCAGCCCGTACATGTTACATACGAAACAGAACTCGACCCAAAGCGTGCGTATGTTTTTTGTGCCAATCATTTTAGCTATCTTGATATTGCGATGATGGGCGTGGTAGTAAAAAACTACTTTGCGTTTATGGGGAAAAGTTCGGTCAAGAAAGTGCCATTATTTGGATATATGTTTACCAAGCTACATATTCAAGTAGATAGGTCGGCAAAAGACAGTCGGATTAAGGCATTGACTCGTTCAATAAAAGCACTAAAATCGGGGCGAAGTATTATGATTTTTCCTGAAGGAGGTATTTTTTCGACTAATTTTCCCGAAATGATACAGCCTTTTAAAGATGGGGCATTTTCGATGGCTATCGAAAATAAAGTACCGATTGTGCCGATTTCGCTTTTGGATAATTATAAAGTAATGCCCGAAATGCTGTTCAAATGGCATAAAATTAGGGTAATTGTGCATAAGCCAATCGAGACGACTAACATGACAAAAGCTGACATAGACGATTTGAAACAACAAGTCTATGATGTGATTCAGCCTACGTTAAATAAATACCGAGCTTGATAGTCGATAGGCTATCATCAGCGGAAATAATTATTTTGCTTTACAAAAACTATCGACCGTCGTCAATCGACCGTTGACTAATTATATGAAAATAGACCAAAAGACAGTTGAAAAAATGGCACATCTTTCTCGTTTAGAACTAAGCGAGCAAGAAAGCGAAAAAATGGTAGATGATTTATCGAAAATCTTGAATTGGATGGACCAACTCAAAGAACTCGATACCACAAATGTAGAGCCACTCACGCACATGAGCGAAGAGGTAAATGTGTTCAGAGAAGATATTGCTCAAAACGCTCTGCCAAGAGAAAAAGGTTTGAAAAATGCCCCAAGTCAAAACGGCGAGTATTTTCAAGTACCGAAGGTGATTGAGTAGTAGCTAACAGTCGATAGTTGGCAGTTAACATTGCTGTAAAATGCACTTTATTAATCTGATTACTTAGATTATAAGTTCCATAGAAAAGGCTTAGATTTTCACAGTCTAAGCCTTTTTTTGAAGACTGAAAACTGATAATTGAAGACTAATTTGAATGATGATGGCGAGCCGCTCTTCCGAAACAAAACAAACTAATGGCTACCAAATAATGATAAACATCGGTTGGGTCAAGGATGCTATTGGGCATAAAACTTTTGTTATAAGTAGCCAAAACCAATGCTAAAACTCCCAAAATAAGCCAAGAACCAACAGCCGAACGACCTTTGATAAGTCCAAAAATACCGATAATCAAAACCAACGGAATTGCCACCATTGATACAATCTGCAAGACTTTTGAGTTATCGGTTAGTTGAACAATTCCGAAAGTTATGAATCCTAATGCCAATACGATATAAGTTGCATTTCGAGAAGCCGTTTTTCGTTGAACTAATAAAAACGATGCATAAACTAAGCAAAAAGCTCCTGCTGTGCCAGCTAAATGCTGGAAAAACTCCGAAACCGTTTTGGCAGGAGCATAACCCAAAAATCGGATAACTCCGAAAAAAGCTGCGGCCGTAATTGAAAGTACGAAGGCTTCCCAGAGCAAGCAATTATTAAATTTGAGTTTTCGGAGATATCGAAAAAATACATAAATGCCTGTGAGTGTAAGCACAGCATCGGAGATAGCATGAGTGATTTCCATAGTTTAGAGTATAGGGTTTTGGTTGAATTTGAGGATAAATTGATTTTAATCAATAAATCTATATGATAAATTTGTAAAAAAAGTAAAATTCATTGCCGTCTGCTTTAGCTGACGGATACTAAATCAAAAACAAAATTGGCTTTAGCCAAAACTGATACTAATTTTGGCTGAAGCCGATTTGTCTTGTTATAATATTAACCGTCAGCTAAAGCAGACGGCAATGAACTGAAAATTATCATGTAAGATTTGCATAAAAAAAGGTTAACTATCAAACCGATAATTAACCTTTTCTTTCAGAAATATATGTACTTTATATCAGAAACACAAACTTGCCGCTCCGAGCAAACCAGCATCATTGCCGAGTGTAGCTTTTTTGATTACAAGTGTTTTGAGGTAATAAGGCGTTAGCCAATATTCTAACTGCTTATTGATGGCTGGTAAAATGTAGTCGAATGATGCCGAAAGTCCGCCACCGACTAAGATTGTTGTGATATCCAAAATACGAATCATCGAAACCAGAGCATTACCGAGCATTTCGCCTACTTCGCTGAAAATTTGAAGAGCCAATTCATCGCCTTCGGCTGCTGCTGCCACCAAACCAGTTGTAGAGATAGTGCCATCACCAGGAAGTTGGGTTTTACCAGTGTAGTTAGCTCTCATTTTATTGGCTAAATCAAGCAATTCATTTTTACCGATATTTCTTTCTAAAACTTTACCATTTTTAGATGGAATGTGACCCGGCTCCATAGCGTTTCCGCCGCCACCTTTGAAAACTTGTTTGTCGATGATTGCCGCTCCGCCCACACCTGTTCCGAGCGTAACCATGATATAGTCTTCTGGAATTTCTTCGTCTTCTCCGAAATAATATTCACCCAAAGCGGCTGCATTTGCATCGTTTTCGAGGAAGAAATCACATTTCGGAAAACGTTCTTTCAAATATGGTATAATTGGAGTTCCGTTGATTTCGGGAATTGCAGTAATTTCTACCAAAGTTGTACGGTCACGGGTGATAAGCCCCGGAACACCAATTCCGCATTTTTCTACGCTTTTATTTTCGGCTAATTGAATCGCAATTGCATCGCCCAAACGCTCAACAAAATGCCCTGATTTACGCCAGCTTGCCGTATCGTGGCTATAAAAATTTGAAAGTTTACCAGTTTGAGCTTCAACAATGCCCATCTTGACGTTAGTACCGCCCACATCAATTCCTAAATATTCGGTTGCCATTTAGCGTAAAATTATTTGTATTTAAAGGTCAAATATAAATGTTTTTTAAAAAAAATTAAGAATAAAAAAGAGTTATTTACTTTCTATCGGGTAGGGCTGGGGCGGCCGACGTTCGGAGGGGCTATATGTCGCCACCCTGCGGACGCAAAACAATATCTTCGATAACTGCATTTTTCGATAAACTATAGGCACTCCAGATGGTTTCGGCAATATCGGCTACGGTCATAAATCTTTCTTCTGGAATTCCTGCACCTGCCCAACTATCGGTGTAAACAGCCCCAGGCATGACAGAGGTTACTTTTACGCCATAATCTTTCATTTCTTCACGCAAGACTTTACTGAAACCCAACAAAGCAAATTTTGAGATGCTGTATGAGCCACCATTCGGGTAGGCTTTTAGGCTTGCTACCGAACATATATTGAATATATGTCCGCTGTGCTGCTCAATCATTGTCGGAATCAGCCCACGAGTGAGGTGATATGCACTATAAAGATTGGTTTCGATGAGTTGTTCTAAAACGCCATCGGCCTCTTCATGTACGTTACCGGGAATAAATGTACCAGCGTTATTAGTCAACATTCCGATTGGCTGAGCCAAAGATTTTATAAACTCAGCAAAAGCGATAGCTTGAGATTTGATAGCTAAATCAGCTTTTTGTACGTAGCATTTTGCACCATATTGTGCTTCGATAGCTTGTTTTGTTTCGGCCAAATCGGCTTCATTTCGAGCCGAAATTACTATATCGAAATCATTTTTAGCAAATTGTTCGGCAATTGCCCGCCCAATTCCTCTTGTACCACCCGAAATTACCGCTAATTTTCTACTCATATACTAATAAAGTATTTTAGATTGGTTTTCCTGTAATTCTCAGAAAAACCTCAAATATAGAACCATGAACCCTAAACAAATCGTTATCTTTGCAAATATCGTTAAAATTTAGCTAAAAACTATGTTATCAGTAATAGGAAGATATTTAATATTTCTGGGAAAACTCTTCACCCGACGAGAATCTCTGAAAGTATATTGGGAAAGATTCATTGATGAGTGTATCGGAATTGGGGTGAGTTCGGTGTTTATTGTGGCCATCGTAGCTGTCTTTATTGGAGCGGTGGTTTGTGTGCAAACCCGTGCCAATTTGGTGAGTCCAGTAATCCCGATTTATGTGGTGAGTAATATTGTGCGAGACATGACTTTACTCGAATTATCTTCGACTTTTATGTGCGTAGTTTTGGCAGGAAAGGTAGGGTCGAATATCGCAGGCGAACTCGGAACAATGAAAATTACCGAGCAGATTGACGCCCTTGAAGTAATGGGTATTAATTCGGCATCTTATTTGGTTTTACCTAAATTATTGGCTGCGGTTTTCACGTTTCCTTTGTTGGCCATTATTTCAGGATTTTTGGGGATTTTGGGTGGATATTTGGCAGGAACGCTTTCGGGTATCATCACTCCCGAAGATTATATTTATGGAATCAGATATTCGTTTATTCCATTTAATGTCTTTATTTCTATCATCAAAGCAGTAGTTTTTGGTTTTCTGATTTCCACAATTTCGGCTTTTCAAGGCTATAATACTCGTGGAGGTGCATTGGAAGTAGGGCAGGCCAGTACATCGGCCGTAACCAATAGTTGTATTGCGGTTCTAATTGCCGATTATCTTTTGGCAGAGCTTTTGACTTAATTTTGAATGATAGAATGAATGATTGAGTGAATGATAGAATGTTTAACATTTAATAATTGCTCCCCTTTAGGGGCTGGGGGTTTATGATTGAAATAAAAAATATATCAAAGTCTTTCAACGGTCGCCAAGTTTTGGATAATGTCAGTGGCGTTTTCAAGAAAGGCGAAACAAGCTTGGTTATTGGTGCAAGTGGTACAGGAAAAAGCGTATTATTGAAATGTATGCTCGATTTGGTACGCCCCGAGGCTGGTAACACACTTTACGATGGCCGAGATTTTTATGTAGGCGACGAAGAAGATAAAAAAGATATTCGCCGAGAAATGGGCGTACTTTTTCAAGGCGGAGCATTGTTTGACTCTAAAACTGTACACGAAAATGTGCAATTTCCGCTTGATATGCTCACAAAAATGGGCGAAGGTGAAAAGAAAGACCGAGTAGAGTTTTGCTTACAAAGAGTTGGGCTGGAAGGAACGGGCGGACGAATGCCATCGGAGATTTCGGGAGGAATGAAAAAGCGTGTTGGCATTGCCCGAGCGATTGTGATGAACCCCAAATATTTGTTTTGTGATGAACCAAACTCTGGCCTTGACCCGCTGACTTCGATAAAAATTGATGAATTAATCAAGGAAATTACGGATGAGTTTGATATTACAACCGTAGTAATTACCCACGATATGAACTCCGTACTTTCGATTGGCGATAAAATTATGTTTTTGCACAAAGGTAAAAAACTTTGGGAAGGCAACAGCCAAACCATCATGGGCGATACCGTGCCTGAGTTAGAAGAATTTGTGTTTTGTAATAAAGCCCTTAGTTTGATGAGGGCGGGGAAGTAATTTTCTAATTTCGGTGGTTTCGACTCTGCTCAACCACCGAAATTAGCTTGTAAAGTAGGACAATGGCATCAGCCACCCGATTTCTAAATTGCTCGCTTGACAAGTCGGGAGACTTGTGTTACTTTATCATTTTATAAATCTGCTCGCCAACTTCGGTTCTGATATTGAGCGTACTAATCTTTACATTATCACGGGTTGGATAAACTCGGTTCGATAAGAAAGTATAAACAAAATTATATTTCGGCTCAACCCAAACGAATGTTCCCGTAAAACCTGAGTGTCCGAAACTTTCGGGCGATGCCGACGTTGGGCCATTTCCTACTTTTGGATTAAAATCTAATTTGTCAAAAGCAATTGCACGGCGATTTTTTAACTCTGGAAATTGGTATTTCGTACACTCAGCAAGCACTTCTGGTTTGATAAATTGTGTGCCGCCATAATAGCCTTTCTGCAAATACATCTGCATTAATTTTGTGAGGTCGTTAACGTTTCCGAAAAGTCCTGCATGACCTGAAACCCCATCTAACATTCCTGCACCTTCATCATGCACACGGCCATGAATGACAGTTTTTCTGAATAAAGTATCTCTTTCTGATGGAACAATTTTATCTTTTGAATAAAAACGCAAAGGGTTGTAGGTCAAAGAGTTAGCTCCAATTTGTTTGTAGGTTTTCTTTAAATAATCTTCCCACGGCATACCCACTAAATCGGCAATGAATGTTGGATAAGTATAATAATGCAAATCGCTATACACATATCCTTGGTCGGGTTTTACTGGCGAGTTTTCGATGGCATCGAAGATAACTTTTCGGTAATCTTTATGTAGCCAAAGTGTATCAGCAACTTGCACCGAAAAATCAGCCGATTGCTTGGTAGAAAGTGTATTTGGCTTCCAAACCATTGTTTTTGGTGAAAGACAATCTTTCCAAAGTGTTTTATTTTCTTTTATCGCTTTCGCAATAATCAAATCATATTTCTTTCTACTCATAAACAACTTCTTTTTGTATTGAGAAGCATACTTCTCTTTGAAAACTACACTATTTCTGACAGTTTTAACCGAATCAATACAATCCATCCAAAATGGAATCCAAGCTTTTAGTCCCGATTTGTGCGTAAGCATATCACGGAAGCGTAAATTTGCTTTGTTACCATCAGCAAATGCTGGGTAATAGTCTTTGAAAGATTTATCCAAATCAAATTTTCCTTCGCTCATTAATTGCATTACTGCCAAAGCTGAGGTACTTACTTTTGTAACCGAAGCAAGGTCGTAGAGGTCGGTTAAATTAACAATTCCTTTCGTACTTGTCTTCGATGAGTTCATGGCGGTGTTTGCATTTGCTTTTTTCACGGCTTCGTCCATTACGTCATTTTTGTTATCAGCTTTAAATTTAGCATCAGTATTTGCTAAAACTGCTCCATTAGCTGCCTCGTAAGTATGAAACCCGAATGCTTTCTGATAAATTACTCGACCATCTTTGGCCACTTGCATGGTTGCTCCAGGGTAAGCTTTTTCACGAAGCCCGAGGTTGATAACGGAGTCAATTCTTCTGTTAAATTCCACACCATCGAGTCCGACCATTTCGGGAATTCCATAAGCTAAACGTCCGATTGATTGAGTACTTTCTCCCATACCATATTTGTAAGTATTATTGATAGAAACTGGCAGTTTACCCAAAATCGGAATCGCTCCAAAAATCGCTTGGGCGGCTGCTTCTTCCATATAATTGGTTAACTGATAAGCCATTACAATGGCTTTCGACTTTTCTAAATCATCAAATTTATCAAGCGAATAAGGGTTACCGAAGATGGTTGTAATTGCCTTGCCAGTATTTACGAGTGCTTTTAAAGCTTTTTTGTTGGCATCGGTAATGCCATATTTGGCGGCTGGACGAATATTATTGAGGTGTAAGTTTACCAAAATCACATCGTAGTTTTGAGTTTGTGCTAAAACCTTGTTGATGCTCGAATCAGGTGCGTTTGGGGGAAGCAAAAAATGGTCGATAGTTGTATAATTATCGGTCATTTTTTGGAAAGCCGTTGGCTGAACTGCATCAATCGAAACGCTGGCGATGCGTTTAGTTAAATCTTTGATAGGCAGTGTTTTATCATCATTTTTTACTAAGGTAATTGTTGCTTCTGCAAACTGACGATTCAATAAATCTGATTTTGTAGTGTTCAAATCTGCAATCAAATTTTTGATGTCGGTTGGGCGATATTTATCCAATCCAACCCACGATTTTGCCATCAAGATTTTACGTACTCGGAAATCAATTTCTTCCATCGAAATTTCTTTGTTGGCAATGGCCGTTTTGATGGCCAAAATTGCACCTTCGGCGTCTTCAAATGTTTCAAGAATATCATTTCCTGCTAAAACCGCTCTTACGTTGGCTTCGCCTTTCGAGAAATACTTGATTGCACCCTGCATATCCATCGCATCGGTGAAAGTCAAACCCTTGAAATTGAGGTCTTTACGTAAAATATCAGTAACGATTCTTTTAGAAAAAGTTGCCGCCAGATTTTTACTTGTATCTAATACAGGAACACTCAAATGTGAAGTCATGATTCCACTTAAACCATTGTCTATCAGTTTTTTATATGGATAAAACTCAACAGCATCTAAACGTTTGCGGTCGTGCGGAATCAAGGGCAAATCGAAGTGTGAATCAACGCCCGTATCGCCATGACCAGGGAAGTGTTTGGCAGAAGTAAGCAAATGTTCGCTATTCATACCTTGCATGTAGGCGAGGGCTTTGTTGGCAACATCTTCTTGGTTTTCGCCAAACGAACGGAAATTGATAACAGGATTATTAGGATTTATATTGACATCAACCACAGGAGCGTAATTGATGTGTACCCCAATTCGGCGGCATTGTTTGGCTACTTCAACGCCCATATCAAAAAGTAACTTTTCGTTGCCTTGCATGGCTCCGAGCGTCATTTGGTACGGAAAACGTACCGTGCTGTCGAGTCGCATGGCTAAACCCCATTCCAAATCCATGCCTATTAATAAAGGTACTTTCGATAGTGCTTGGAGTTCGTTCACGATGCGGGCTTGCACGGTTGGTGGAGCGGCAAACATCACAATTCCACCGATTCGATTATCTTTTACCCAACGTTTGAGTTTTTCTACGTCGTGTGGTCGGCCAGAAGTATTGCCACGAGGCATGAGTAGTTGCCCAATTTTCTCGTCGAGCGTTAGTGTCGTGAAAACCGAATCTACCCAACGTTTATTATAATTAGTCAAGAAATCAGGTTCTTTTTGTGCAAAACTTGATAAAGTGTTGATAAGTAAGAGGATAAGGAAAAAAAGTCTTTTCATTGGTTATGGGTTTGTTGATTGGTAGTTTATTAATCCATTAATTTTCTGAGTGTGTCGGCATTTGGTAGTGCATTCTTATATTGCTCGGGTACTTCATTGGCAGTTTTATAAGTAGCAACACCCATTGCTTTACTAAAATCACGGAAGGAAAATTCGACTATTTTATTATTTTTTTCTTTGCAAAGGATAATTCCAATAGATGGATTTTCGTGAGGTTGTTTGATGTATTCATCTAATGCTGACAAATAAAAATTCATTTTTCCCATATATTCGGGTTTGAATTTTCCTTTTTTTAGTTCGAAAGCAACCAAACATTGTAATTTTCGATTAAAAAAAAGTAGGTCAATGAAGTATTCGTCTTCTTCAACAAGCAGCCTAAACTGATTTCCTAAAAAGGCAAAATCAGCTCCGAGCGAAAGCAAAAACTTTTTGATATTTCTTACTATTCCATTTTCGATTAGCTTTTCATCTTCTTCGTCTGGGTCTTCGATGTTAATAAAATCAAGCAAATATTCATCTTTGAATGACTGAAGGGCTTTGGCTCTGAGGTCATTGTTTGTAATGATTTGAGAGAAGTTATTTGGAAGGCTTCCTTCTTTTTGAAATAGATTGGCTTTAAGGTGGTGTTTGAGTGTTTCTACTGACCAAAAATTTTGTGAGGTTTTGTATATGTAAAAGATTCGTTCTTCAATACTCTGTGTTTTTGAGAGAATAGCAATATGATGAGTAAAGCTTACTTGCAAGAAATTTTCTTGAAACTGTTTATCTAACGACTTGTTAATTTGGTCAGTTACCGACTGACTAATTATAAGTGATTGATTATTAGTGTTTTGTGTGATATTTGCTCCAAAGTAACTTTGCCAAGAATCGTAAAAGATTCGCATGTATTTTAGATTAGTTGCCGAAAATCCTTTTAAGCCTGGTAATTCATTCTGTAAATCTTCCGATAAGCGTTCTAAAACCTTTGCACCCCATTTTTCCTGCTTAATTTTCTCAGAAATAAGTTGTCCAACACTAAAATATAAGCTTAATAACTCTTGATTAACAAGTACAGCCGCCCTATACCGACTACTAAGTATAGCATTTTTAAGTGTTTTAAGCGTTTCTGTATAGTCTGATAATACTGACATTTATTCTTTAGACATCATAAGTTGTAAAAACCATTACTCAAAGTAAATAAAAAATCATCAAAAAACCTGCGTTTTATCGCACTCCCGAGAGTACAGGATTCTAAAAGTCGAGAATTATTTTATATTTACCCCGATAATAGACCTAACAATCATAATGAGAAAAATCCTTATACTTTTCATCAGTACGTTCGCTTTGGTGGGACATTCTTTCGCTCAGAAAAAAGCCAACAATATTTTCCCAGATGGCAGCATAATGTCCAAATGGTTTGCTGATTCTACCAAAATTCCACTTAGTAAACTCGGTAAACAATATGTAATTACCAATTACGGAGCAGTAAATGATAGTACTGTATTACAAACAACCGTCATTCAGAAAACGATTGACGAAGTCGCCAAAAATGGGGGAGGAGTGGTGGTAATTCCGAAAGGAACATTTCTGAGTGGAGCATTATTTTTCAAACCCAAAACACATCTTTATGTGTCGGAAGGTGCAGTTTTGAAAGGCTCGGATAATATTGCCGATTACCCCAAAATGCCTTCACGAATGGAAGGTCAAAACCTTGATTATTTTGTGGCCTTGGTGAATGCCTACCGAGTTGACGGCTTTACGATTTCGGGAAAAGGCAAAATTGATGGCAATGGTTTGCGTTATTGGGAAGCCTTTTGGCAACGACGAAAAGAAAATCCGAACTGCACTAATCTTGAAGTTTCACGTCCACGATTGGTGTTTATTTGGCAGTCGAATAACGTGCAGATTCAAGATGTAAAACTGCACAATGCGGGCTTCTGGACGAGTCATTATTATCAATGTAATTTTGTGAAAATTTTGAATGTCAATTTCCTTTCGCCTTATCAACCCGTAAAAGCACCGAGTACCGATGCCATCGACCTTGATATTTGCTCGAATGTGTTGATAAAAGGCTGTTATATGTCGGTCAATGATGATGCCATTGCCCTAAAAGGTGGCAAAGGCCCGTGGGCAGATATGATTCCGAGTAATGGCGAAAACACCAATATTGTTATCGAAAATTGTGAATTTGGCTTTTGTCATTCGGCTCTGACTTGCGGGAGTGAAGCCATTCATAACAAAAATATCGTAATGAGAAACTGCTATGTAAAAGATGCGACAAGGGTTTTATGGCTAAAAATGCGACCAGATACCCCACAATTATACGAATACATCACGGTAGAAAATATCAAAGGCCAAGCTAATAGCCTAATTTACGTGAAACCATGGACGCAATTCTTTGATTTACAAGGCCGAAAAGATATTCCGCTCTCGTACTCTGATAATATTACCCTCAGAAACATCGACCTCAAATGCAATGTATTCTATGATGTAGCCATTACAGAAAACGACCGTCTCTCAAATTTTAAATTTGAAAACCTTACGATTGAAGCCAAGAAAACCGCTATTGATAAAAGCATCGTGAAAGGTTTTACTTTGAAAAATGTGAAGGTGAATAATACATTGGTTCAGTAGTATCATTTATTTTAGCTTTGATAATGATTGGTAAATACACTGTAAACTATATAAGTATTGATTTACTTCCCTCCCCGATGAGGTGGGAGGGACACGAAAAAAATGTTGTACTTACTTAGATTACAGTGTAGTAAAGTTGTCAAAGCTAAATCTTCAAAAGTTTTCTTCTATTTTCTGCCTTAATTTCTCTTTCCGATGATATTTCTCTGCCAAACTGCCATATAAAAGTGCCTTGGCATGAGTATTGAACTATTAAATTTCCCTGTAAATGTTTTGATTGTCAGAAAGGTTTAGTATTTTCACTCTGACAATATGACAGAAAACTTAAACTGCTGATTATCAATATTTACAAAAAAATCTATAAAACACGATTTTAATCTAACCGAATCCGTTATTAAAATTAGATGATAAAGACTCCACTGCTCATACCAGCGAAATCAATAGAGTCAGTTTCAAATCAACGGTCTAAAAATATAGTGGTGAATGAATAGAGAACTTATCTCAAAGCTTGTAATGGCAAGACAAGACGTTGAAAACGTTGAAATGATAGAAATTGCTTCGCCCGAAGAAGTAATGGAAAACGAAGATAATCTGCCAGCCGATCTGGCTCTTTTATCTTTACGTAATACCGTTTTGTTTCCCGGAATCGTAATACCCGTAACGGTTACTCGCCAAAAGTTTATTAAAATGGTAAAAAAAGCTTACCGCACCGACCGCACGGTTGGAGTGGTAGCACAGGTACGCCATACACAGAATGAGCCTACGCCCGAAGATTTATTTAAAGTCGGAACAATTGCCCATATTCTGAAAATGATTGTACTACCTGATGGTAACGTAACGGTTATTATTCAAGGTCGTCGTCGTTTTGAAGTGCTTGAATACACCCAAACTGAGCCTCATCTGATGGCAAAGGTGAAGTATATTCCCGAAAGTTTCCCGAATGTACGTAAGAAAGAAACAAAAGCATTGATTCAGAGTTTGAAAGAGGCTTCTTACAAAATTCTGAACCTCAATCCCGATATTCCACGTGATGCCCAAATGGCTATCAGTAATATTGATAGTCCGAGTTTCTTGACGCATTTTCTTTCTTCAAACCTCAACATCGAAATCAGCGAAAAGCAATTGCTTCTCGAAACTTTTGATGGTGGCGAGCAAGCCCATAAGCTACTCGAACACATGATGAAAGAGATTCAAGTGCTGGAAATCAAGCGTGATATTCAGAGTAAAGCCAGCATTGATATTGACCAACAGCAAAAAGAATATTATTTGCGTCAACAAATCAAGGTTTTGCAAGAAGAATTGGGCATGGAATCGCCCGATCAAGAAGTGGAAAAACTTCGTGCAAAAGGCTCGAAAAAGAAATGGACAAAAGAAGCAAACGATCATTTCAATAAAGAATTGAATAAAATTCTACGCATGAATTCGATGTCGCCCGAATACGGTGTTTCGTTGAATTATGCCGAAACAATGGTCGAATTGCCGTGGGGAGAATTTACGAAAGATAACTTTGACCTCAAACGGGCCAAGAAAATTTTAGATTCTGACCACTCAGGCCTCGAAAAAGTAAAAGAGCGTATCATAGAATATTTGGCGGTTTTAAAGCTCAGAAATGATATGAAAGCTCCGATTTTGTGTTTGTATGGCCCTCCGGGAGTTGGTAAAACTTCTTTGGGGAAATCAATCGCAAAAGCTTTGGGTAGAAACTACGTCAGAATGGCACTCGGTGGCTTGCACGACGAAGCCGAAATTCGTGGACACCGCAAAACGTATATCGGTGCAATGCCGGGTAAGTTGATTACGAATCTTCAAAAAGCAAAATCATCGAACCCTGTTTTTGTACTCGATGAGATTGATAAAGTAAATCGTGACCAACGTGGCGACCCTTCGTCGGCCTTGCTCGAAGTGCTTGACCCTGAGCAAAATAACGCTTTCAAAGATAATTATTTGGAAGTAGATTACGACCTCTCGAAGGTGCTTTTCATCGCAACAGCCAACTCGCTCGATACCGTTCAAGGTCCATTGCGAGACAGAATGGAAATCATTGAAATTTCGGGTTACACCGTTGAGGAGAAAATAGAAATTGCTCGTAAGCATCTTGTACCGAAGCAATTGGAGCAACACGGAATCAAGCCAAAAGATTTGAAGGTTGATGATAAAGCCATTCAGAAAGTAATCGAAGGCTATACGCGTGAGTCGGGCGTCCGACGTTTGGAACAGCAGATTGGTTCTTTGGTCAGAAAAATCGCTAAGTCGATAGCCATGGGCGAAGAATATCCTAAAACTGTGAAAGCCGAACACGTAGAAAAAATGCTCGGAGGGATAATTTTCGACAAAGATTTGTACGAAGGAAACGATGTGCCAGGCGTAGTAACTGGCTTGGCGTGGACTTCGGTTGGTGGTGATATTCTTTTCATTGAATCAAGCCTTAGCCGTGGACGTGGACAACTCACACTTTCGGGACAACTGGGCGATGTAATGAAAGAATCAGCCATGACGGCTCTTTCTTACTTAAAATCGCACGCTGATGGTTTAGGAATTGATTATCGAATTTTCCAGCATTACGACCTTCACGTACACGTTCCGCAAGGAGCAGTGCCAAAAGATGGCCCTTCGGCGGGTATTACGATGCTTACTTCTATGGCTTCGATGTTTACCCAGCGGAAAATTAAGCCAAACACGGCCATGACAGGTGAAATTACACTACGTGGAAAAGTATTGCCAGTGGGTGGTATCAAAGAGAAAATCTTGGCAGCTAAACGTGCGGGCATAAAAGACATCATTATGTGTTATAAAAACCGCAAAGATGTGGAAGAGGTAGGCGAAGTATACACCACAGGATTAACTTTCCACTATGTAGATTATGTAGATGAAGTGCTTGAAATAGCTCTTTTACAGGAAAAAGTAGCCAATCCGTTGAATTTTATTCTTCCCGAAGAAAAGAAAGAAACGCCAGTAATTGCTCCTTTGGATGTTGTTGTGGTTTAAGTAGCCCCTCCGCCCCTCAAGGGGAACTGCAAAATAAGATAAAATAAAAGGAAGCCTTCGCTTTAGGCGAAGGCTTCCTTAAACTTACCACACTTAGTTTTTATTCACACGAATCACTTTCTTCTTATTTCCACGACGCATATCAATCAAATAATTGCCTGCTGGAAGATTCGCAGGGTTCAGAATTACCTCTCTTTCCGACTCGGTTAAAGTTTGTTGGTGAACTTCACGGCCATTCATATCGAGCAATCTAAGATTCATTCCTGTAGTTTTTGATTTTTGGAAATCAATAATCAACTCATTCGTAAACGGATTCGGATATGCCGTTGCGTTGATTTCATCGGTCAATTCTTCACTGAATCTTACTTCTCCTACAGCTTCTGTGGTTGTACGAGCTTGGGCCACAACAGGCGTGTTACACGATGCACTTTGGGCATTTCCAGTTCCAGAAGGGGTGAAAGCTACCGAATTACTCATGATAATTTTATCAATTCGAGTTCCGTCTTCACGCATCCATACATTGAGGGTATGATAGCCAGTTGTCGGAATATTTACCGAAATTCTAACCGAATTGATTGAGCCAACCCATGTCCAGCTTGTGCTACCATTATTGTAGTTGCCTGTAGTTGTCATCGTGTTCGTACGTCCAACTCCATCAACACCTACATGGAATGAATCATCGTTAGTTGTTTGGTTTCCTGCCGCCATTCTTACCCAAATATAATAAGTGCCAGTGGTACTAAAAAAAATCGGATAGTCCATACGCGGGCCATTCAGAGCTGTTCCTGTGTTTACCCCAGTGCCAGAAGTAGTCATACAGATTCCTCCCGAGGCGGTGCTTACACTGAGGGTTGTCCAAGATCGGCTGGCGGCTGAGCCAGTGCCAGTTACTCTCGTATTGAAGTTTTCGGCTTCCATAGAAACCAAACCAGTAGATTCATTGAAGCATTTAGCAGGCGTACAAGTAGCTGATGGGGCGGTTGCTCCTGGACAGTAGGTAGTGAAATTGGCTGATGGTGAAAATACGCCAGCGGAAGTGCTACAAGTTGCTCTTACCTGAAACTCATGAGCCGCAAAAGCCCCTAAGCCAGTAATAGCTAAACTACTCGTTGTGGCGGTCGCATTTGTCCAGGTTGTACTACCAACTGGGCGGTATTGAATAGCGTAAGAGGTAGCTGAAGAAACCGCTCCCCAAGCGAGTGTGGCACTCGTGCTGCTCAAAGCTGTTGTTGTCAATGAGGCTGGCGTACCACACTGAGTTTTGAAACTACCTGTTGTACTAAACCCACCACATGACGAACGTACTCGCCAATTGTAATCTGTAAAACCTGTCAAACCCGAAATATTGAGAGTTGTACCCGTTACAGGAATTTCTGTTCCCCAAGTTGTGGCGGACACAGTTTTGTACGAAACAAAGTAGTTGTTTACATTACTAATACCTGTCCAGGTTAAGGTAGCGGAAGTAGAACTGATATTACTACTGATTAGGTTAGTAGGTACTCCACAATCATAAATTAATGAAACCGTATCTGTTTGAGCCGAGAGCCCATTATCAACTGTCAATAAAAATTTCAATGTTGATCCTAAAGCTGTGCTTGAATCAACGGTAAAACTTATGCCATCGGCTTGGGTTTGTAACATGGCTAAGTTTGAATAAGTTTTAGGCGAACCAACCGAAGTGATTTGTGATGAAACAGGTGCTAACGAAACAGTATAAGTGGCTGGTTTTACACTAAAATTTTGAAATTGGTAGGCTAACGATGCCGATAATGTACTAAACGATGTATTACTCGGAGTTGCTTTTGCATAAAAAGTGGAAACTCTCAAAAGCTTTTTATTCATTTCAATTGCCGAATTACACAAAGGAATAATTCGGGAAGAAGCTGGCCAAAAACCATCAGTCGATGACCCAATTTCGGGTGTAAATGTATAGATTTTACCTTTAGTTGTTTGTTCGTGGTAAAGCCAATCGCCTGCACCACCATTAGAGAGGTAAGCCAATGTTTCCCAAACATTACCATATTTAAAACCATTTTCTGCCGTAAAATAAGCTCCCATTTGTTGGAAAAGTGCTTTTTCAGGATTAGTGTTGGTCTTTTCCCATTCGTTAGGGTGAATACAATAATTACCGTAAGAGTGGAAGCTGAAAGTTGAAACGATACTGCGTTGATTATAGAAATTTCGCATATTTACGGTTTCGATTTCTGAAAAACCGGCAGTTCCTCTGTAGGTTTCTGAGCTTGTAGTACCAGAAGATCCTGTATTATCGAAGCCCCAGTTATATCCATAGTTTCTATTTAAATCTACACCAAAAGTGCCATTACCATTATTTTTTCTATTTTTTCGCCACATGCCACCACCATTAGGGTTTGTGGTTTGGTTATAAACATAGCCATCAGGGTTTACGCATGGAATGATATATATCTCCGAGCTATTCAATAGGGTTTTGATTTCCTTGTCAGTATTATAATTCTCGAGCAAATGCCACATAAAAAATATTAACTGGCTCATACTCATCGGCTCACGGGCGTGATGCACTGCATTTAAACAGATCTCTGGTTCGTTTTCGTCTTGGTCGGGATTATCGCTGATCTTTACCAAATACATTGGGCGGCCTTCAAGCGAATTACCAATACTTGTCTTCGCCGAAATCAGATTCGGATACAACGCTCGCATTTGGTCTAAGATAGTATTCAACTCTGTTAAGGTATAAAAGCCCGCATACGAACCTAATGCAAAGTTAGAGGGAGTTGCTACATTAACTTTCATTTTGGCATTTTTGCGGTTGATTTCATCATTGATTTTCTTGTAGTTTTGCTCTAAATCTTTGATGATATACTTGAAGCTAATTTTGTTTTTTTTGAATAAAGCAATGTCGTGGTCAGAAACCTCGGCTGTAAAATGCTTTTTATCTTCGTAGCCAAAATGGTCAATTTCGAGACCATTATTCATTAAATATTCAAGTTGAGTTGGCTCAATGTTTGCCTCAATACGGTGGTATTTTAGTCTTTGGGCATGAGCATTAATATAACAGAAAATGAATATTGACGAAAGGATTTTAATAAGTATAGTTTGTCTCATATCTAACGGGCGATTAGTTATAAATAGTATTAAATTCGTAATGTGAATTTAAATGAAAAAAAAAGCCATATCATAATATATACATTAAATCTTATCGGAAGGTAGCAAGATGGTAAAAAAAAAGGTGTCCTTGCTATTTAGCCAAGACACCTTTCATGTTAGTTTTGAGAAATTATTGAAGCATTTAATTCTTTTCGGCACCTTGCACTTTTGAAGCTCCTTTTTGCGGAATACCTGGTTGAGTAATCTCAAAGTTCTCTTTAGTTTTGGCATCTGCTACCATCTTACGCACATCGGCCAAGAGTTTCTTTGCATCATAAATTACGCCGTCTTTTACGGTATATTTTACACCCCCAACTCTCGTAACTTCGTTTTTATCATTTACTTTGATAGCTCCAGTACCATAGAGTGTTTTAAGGTTTGCCAAGGGGTTCTCTTCGGTAATTACAAAATCGGCTAATTTCCCAACTTCAACCGAACCAATTTGGTCGGCCATTCCGAGTGCCTCTGCACCTTTGATGGTAGCGGCACGAATCACTTCGAGTGGGTGGAAACCCGCTTCGCGTAATAATTCAAGTTCACGGATATATGCAAAACCATAAAGCTGATAGATAAAACCAGAGTCTGAACCAGTTGTTACGCGTCCACCTTTATTTTTGTATTCGTTCACAAAACGCATCCAAATGCGATAATTTTCTTTCCAAGCTACCTCCTGCTCTGTTCCCCAATTTAACCAATACGAACCGTGCGAAATTCTGCTTGGGCCATAAAAACGCCAAACTGCTGGAAGGGTATATTCATCGTGCCACTCGGCTCTACGGGCGAGCATCAATTCACGATTGGCTTCGTAGATATTGAAGGTTGGGTCGAGTGTAAAATCAATTTTTAGCAGCTCGTCCATTACCTGATTCCATTTGGCCGAACCAGGCTCGGCTGCTTGTTTCCAAAGTTTTCCTGCTTCTTCAAAACGGTTTTGTTCGTTATTGTAGTTATAATCGGCAGGATAATTCTGTAAAGTACGTTCATCAAAAAGTGCTTCTGGTAGGCCATACCAGTGTTCCATTGTGGTTAATCCTGCCTTCGCTGTAGCCAGTACGTTCATTCGAGCCACTTCCAACTGAGCATGGTGACAAGCCGAACGAAGACCGATTTTCTTGTTTTCTTCGAGAGCTGCTCTAAAAACCGCAGGTTCTGCTCCAAAAAACTTGATACCGTCTGCTCCTTTGGCGGCATTATCACGCACCCACTGACGAGCCTCTTCGGGTGTGGTGATTGGTTTATCGCTTCCCATACCAAAAGCAGTGTAGGCTTTGATACGTGGAGCCGTAATTTCGTTTTTCTCACTTCTACGTTTTTGGTCGAGTGTCCAGTCAAGACCATTTCCTGCCGAAGGGTCACGGATGGTCGTGATTCCGTGGCCGAGCCAAAGTTTAAATACGTATTCGGCTGGAGTTCCCTGAGATTTCCCGCCAATATGGCCGTGCATATCTACAAAACCCGGCATGAGGTACATGCCCGTACAATCAAGTTCTTTGTCGCCTTCGTTGAGTTTTGGGCGGCTTTTCGGCTCAATCGGCACCCCGGGATAGCCCACTTGCTTGATTTGTGCAATTCTGTTTTTTTCGATAACAATATCTACTGGCCCAACTGGCGGAGCTCCAGTACTGTTGATGAGGGTCACACCCCTGATAATGGTACGATTGGCGTATTCGCCCTCAGCACGATTAGGTGCTTTCTCAATTTGGGCAAGTACGATGGTTGAACTAAGTGTGAGAAGAAGCGTAATTTTTTTTAGCATAGTATTATTTGGCAGGTTTTTAGCAAATTTAATCATCATTTATCAGATTCATAATTTTTGATTATTTTTTTCGAGAGCCATTTCAAAAACTCACTTTTTCTATCAAGTAAGTATATTAGAAAAATACAATAAAATTTACGTATTGGTATTTAATTTCTATAAATTGCAATATTCTACACAGAATAAAATTGATTAAAATCTATGGAAATTGTAGGGTTTATATTGGCCTTTATTATTGGCATAACGCTGGGCTTAGTAGGAGCTGGTGGTTCGATACTCACAATTACGGTTTTGGTGTATATTCTTGGCGTTCCACCCACAATGGCCACTACTTATTCGCTTTTTATCGTTGGAATTACGTCTTTGGTTGGTTCGATTGATTATTTCAGAAAAGATTTAGTTGATTTACAAAAAGGTCTTTTTTTTTCGTTTCCTGCCTTCATTATGGTGTTTTTGATGCGAAAATTCGTGATGCCGCACATTCCAGAAGTGGTTTATCAATCGACAGATTTTTCGGTGTCAAAGAATCTGATGGTGATGCTTATTTTTGCGGTATTGATGATTGGAGCATCGTATTCGATGATTCGGAGTAACAAAAAGCCAAGCGAGCAAATCGGGCATAAGGTCAGTTATTGGATGATTTTTGTAGAAGGAATTTTGGTTGGAATTCTGACGGGCTTTGTGGGTGCGGGCGGAGGTTTTATGATTATTCCGGCAATGGTAGTTTTTGCAAAATTACCCATGAAAAAGGCCGTCGGGACATCGCTTCTGATTATTACAATTAACTCGGCGTTTGGTGCAATCGGCGATTTTTCGGCAGGAATAGCTCTCGACTGGTATTTTTTGACGAAATTTGCTGCATTGACCATCGCAGGAATCCTGACAGGTGGCTATTTATCAAAAAAGATAGATGGCGACCAACTAAAACCTGCTTTTGGGTGGTTTGTATTGATAGTTGGGTGTTGGGTAATCGTTAAAGAATTGCTTTTGCGTTAATCTTCCTATCAAAATATATTTTTTATCTACTTTAAAGTCTCTTTTTGAGCCAAATAAATGAATAGTTTAGAAGCAGCCGTTAAAATGAAATGTCCAAATTGCCATGAAGGCGATATGTTTGTATCTAAAAATCCTTACGAGTTTGGAAAAATGACCGTTATGTATGAGCATTGCCCGAAATGTGGAATTAGGTATGAAAAAGAAATGGGATTTTTCTATGGTGCAATGTATGTGAGCTATGCCTTTAATATCGCTTTTTTTGTGATTGCCTTAGTCGCATACTATCTATATTTGGAAACACGTGTTGATTGGAGAATTTTTATCGGTGGATACCTACTCTTTACGGTTTTGGTGTTTCCATTGATGTATCGGCTATCTCGCTCAATTTGGTTGCAGCTTTTTTATAAATAATCCGCAGTCAATTGAGTTGTAATTGCTTGACAATCAATAATTTATTTGTTTGCAAGTTGCTGATTTTGTGTCTTGCTTGAATGATAAAAAAGGGCTAATTTCATAACAAAATTAGCCCTTTTGCTTTATTTCTTGCCTTCGTAAGCTATCCCGAATGTCCAACGGAAATCGTTATTTTGTCGGCCAGGTACTACTATACTTTCATAAGAGTTTTCGACCGTGCTACGGAAACTAATGTGTTTTGATAATTGGTATTTCAGAATCAGATTACCATTCCACCGAAAGTTTTTTTCCGTAATACTGGGTTGCAAAAAGAGCGTGTGCGAAAGGCTGAGTTTGCTATCATGGAAAGTGTATTCACCAAAAATACGTGTCGAATTACGCCAAAGATTGCGGTCGGGAAATCTCTCATTTACTTCAAAGTCGGTTTTTTCGTAGAGAAAAACATTGGTAGCTGAAATGTAGGTATTTGGTCGCTGAATGAGTTTCAAACCTACTCCGGCAGCTCCGATGAAACGATCGTTGATTTTCCGAAGGTTACTTTTTTCGAATGAAGTAAAGGCCAAATAATAAAATTTTCGTTCGTGCAGAATACTGGTTCGGAAATCAACGAAGAGTTCTTTTTCGGCCAAAATTTTATTTTGCTGACCATAAATGTAAGATGGACTACTCGAAAATTTAATGATTTTGCTGTTGTTGAAATCCAAAGCCGATGAAAACTGAATCAAAGCTCGATTGACGTTTCCAGAAGTATAAGTGCCATCGGTGGCAATTCGGTAGCGAAATTTGGCTGGAGTATCATCTTTTTCCTCTTCTTCTTCTCCTTCTTCATCACCCTCTTCTTCTTCCTCCTCTGCTGTCGAATCAGCTGGCATATTTGTATCAGGCTTAATTGGTTGGAGTGTATCAGATGGTGCGTCTTGAGCGTTAGTATTAAAAAACAGTAGGAGTAAAAATGTTGTTAGTAAAGGTAGTTTCATGTTTTTTGTTTAGCGTTTAGGCTTGCACTCTACCTTTCAACAATTCTATCGACGGTATTAGCAAGCTTTGTATTATATTTGGTTAAAAATTAGATTTATTTGCTAACAAATAGTTATTCGAAAAACAGAATTACACAACAAAAGAAACAAGATTATGAATTTTGCTAAGTATTTATCGGTAATTGCTATAAGTATGCTGAAGTTTGCGGGTGGGCCACTTACTGGTCTGGCCATCAAATTATCTTGGGTTGAGACAGCAGTCTGCTCGGTTGTGGGAATGATGCTTACTGTTTCATTAATCGTATTTTCTGGTGATTTTATCAGAAAAATATTCCGTAAAGATAAGCCAAAAAAGTTTACAAAAATGACTCGATTTGGTGTAAAAATTCGTCAAAAGTTCGGATTGATTGGGATAGCATTCCTGACTCCAATTTTGTTTACTCCACCGGTAGGGGCTGCATTGAGTATAGCTTTTCGCTATGATAAAAAAGCGATACTTCTCCAGATGCTCATAAGTGCCGCTGCTTGGGCTGTAGTGCAAACCTTATTTATGTATTACGTGAAAGATTTGATATTCAAATAAATAGGAATTTCTACGAGAAAAATCGTTCAATCTTAATTATTTTTACTGACTCGAATCGTCTTTATGACTTCGGTATCTCTACTAATTTCGATGATGTAATTTCCCGTTGGAATATCAGCATGGCCTAAATCTATGTAAGCAGTTTTATCTACGAAAGTTACATAATCTTTCTTGATAGGCTGTTTCTTGCCAGACATTGAGTAGTAGGCAAAACTGAGTTTTTCTACGTCTTCGGTTTCGGGAATTTTGATATTACACACTTGCTGAAACGGAATTGGGTAGGCATTCCAATCCTGAAGGATATTGCTCGAAGTATTGGTAGAAGCCTTCACAAAAAATTGAATGGTTTTCGACGAAATTACTGAATCTTGTTTGTACGCTTTAGCACTGAGCGTGTAAGTACCAACGGGAAACTTCAATCCTCGCCCTTCACCAAAAAGGTTATACGGTAATTTATCTGAACTACGTTTAAATTTATATGGACCATTCAGCTCAAAAACCATATTGATTGTATCAAGATTGCAGTGAGCAATTATATTTGTTATGTCTGGTAAAGCATCGAGATAGAGTGTACGTTTATTTGGAATGTAACCAAATGGTTGAATCGGTACATCGAAATAATCGCCCTTGATGAGCTCGAAATTAATAATTGGTGGGACAATTTCTACAAAAATGGCTGATTCGAGCATACCGCCAGCATTATCATACACCCTCACTTTTACCTTATATTTACCCAAAAATGGGGCTTTCCCGTAAAAATTTAGCTCGAAACGATTAAAGTCAATCCATTTTGGGGCTTCAATAACTTCTATGTAGGCAATGAAGCCATCGGTGTCATAAAATAAGTTTTCGGGAATCCTGAACTGGAAATTTTGATTGACAACAATTTCTTTTGTATATCCTGTAATGTTTTCTCTCGGAAGTTGATTAGGCAGATTGTTGGGTAGGGTAACTACAGGCGGCGGAGTGACGATCGGAGCTACATCCACAATATCTGGCAGCGGATTTTCGATTTTCTTATTTTCGAAAATCAGATCTTCTTCCAAGATCACCTTTACTTTCTTCTTACCATTATCCGACCTCGTTTTCCAATCATTTACAACTAATTCGAAGCTATCGGTAAGTTGCGAAAGACGATATTTTACGGAGTCTGTAAACGCAACCGGAGCAACAGGGCGGCTCAGCCCTTTAACGGCCTCTTGCACGGCAGGAAAGATTTTATCGTATTCGGCCTGTACATTTGACTCAATAATGAGCATAATAAACTCACAATCGTACTCAACGGCACGTTTAGCGTAATTTTTTAGGTTCTCAGAGGTCGGTAGGTCAAAGAAAGCAACCTCGGTATAAGCCTTTTGGTTGGGTTTTGTATTGCTAAAAATAAGGTCACCTTGAATGCCTTCTATTGAGGTCTTTATGAAGTCGGCGTTATCTGATAAATCTTTAAACGCAAAAGTATTGCGAAGCAAAGTAAGGTTATCGGCAATGCCACCGTATTCGCAAGCTATTT
>NZ_JBMLRC010000444.1:0-2878 GCF_049241225.1 Emticicia sp. | reverse complement strand
ATACAGGCTTGTATTCGCCAAGAACGACCCGCCCAACGGCAACTTTACGAGCGTTTTGCCAGTAAGTTGTTCGCTACGGCTATGCGTTACATGAAAAACCGAAGCGACGCCGAAGATGTTTTGCAAGATTCGTTTATCAAGATTTATCAAAAAATAGATAGTTTCCGATTTGATTGTCCGCTCGAAGCATGGCTCAGAAAAATAGTAGTCAATACCGCCTTGAAACAATTACAAAGTCAGCCAAATTACATGGAACATACTGATAGTCAGTTGATTTCGGATGAAGTTGAGCAAGATGAATTTACGCTTTCGGGGTTTGAGTTTGAGCAATTAATGGAAATAGTGCAGAGTTTGCCCGATGGCTGCCGAACGATTTTTAACTTATACGCTATCGAGGGCTACCAGCACAACGAAATTGCAAATATGCTGGGCGTTACGGAAGGAACATCAAAGTCGCAATATTCGAGGGCGAGAATTTTATTACAAGCAAAATTAAAAGCGATGGGAATAGCACCCAAAGCCATTAAATAATATACTTTAAGAAGAAGATACGAAACTGTTTTTTCGTAGAAAATAATGGAGTTACAGAAGCCAAATAATTTTGAAGAAGAATGGCAGAAGGCATTTAATGATGCTTCTTTTGCTCCCCCAAGCGATATGTGGGAGCGAATCGAGCAGGATTTAGAACGCAAAAAACGCCGTCCATTCTTATTTTTCCTTCGCCCATCTGCCATGCTCGCTGGTGTGGCTGCAACCTTAGTTTTGGCTTTGGGAGGAATTCTATTTTTTAATCAAAAAAATTCTAAAACACCACTAGCTGAAGTTAGTGAAAGTGCCATAAAGGCTTCTTCAAAACCTCAAAACATAGATTCTCAAGCAACTTCAGCTGAGATAAATGATGATAATGTTGCTTTGGCAGTACCAAGTTTTGCAAACCCAAATCTTTCAACCGAAAATAAGAACCCTAAGCAAACACTCGCTTTGGCCCAAAACGATATTAATAAGAGTGTTAATAAACCTAAAAAGTCTATACAAAATAGCCAATTACCAACCTTAGCCGCTGCAAGCTTTGCAGGCGATAACGTTGCAAATACGGCGGCGGCTGACACGCCACCTACTAACAACCAAGCATTAGGTAGTTTTAATACAACGACAGCTGATAATCAAACAAATACGAGTATTCCATTAGCCCAAAATGACAATAAAGCTATTCCAGATTTGGCTTTATTGAAATATCACGAGTACAAATACTTAGGAAGCCGTTATACGTTGAAGCGAAATAAATTAGTATTTGAAAGTGAAGTGACGGAAGCTCCCGTTGTGGCATCGAACGATTCTAAATTTTGGGTTGGCGTGCAATCAGGGGTTTCTCCATTTGACCCCAATATGAAGCTTGGTGAACTTAATAGTCTTGCGTACGCACAAGCGGATGCGTTTGCTAAAAATTCAAATACGGCATCAGTTGGAGCTTCGCCATCCGGTGGAAACTTCCAAAATAATGTAATGGTTTCTCAACCACAAAATGCTATTAGAGCAGGAGTTGGTATTAATACGGGCGTGGCAATGGGCTATAAAATTTCAAAAAAATGGAATTTTGAGAGTGGAATTAGATATCTACGTGGAAATTCTACACTTAATAGTAATACTTATGCTTTCCAACAAAATGGCTATGCAAATACTTTCTTGGCTGATTATCTATTACAAAACTCGGTCAATCAAGATATGCAGTTTGCTAATAAACAAATCAATACGGTAGTGGCTGATGCTTCACAATTTGGTAATCGTTATGAATACTTGATGATTCCGGTGCAAGTTGGTTATGAAATTGGTTTATCAAAAAAAGTTGCATTAAATATCTTAGCAGGAGTTTCGACTGATATTTTCTTACAGAATACCATTATCAACGATAATAGTATCTTGCAAGAAAAAAGCACAATTAATACCTCAAGCAATATCTACAAACCACTGAATTTAAGCGGTTTGGGTGGCATAAGAGCAAGCTACCTTGTTAGTAAGCACTGGCAGCTAAATCTGGGAAGCTCTTATCAGCACTCATTATTCTCAGGCATTAATAACTCCACTGCCTTGCAGATGCGTCTGAAAATGTTTGGACTAAATTACGGTTTGAATTATCGTTTTTAAGACCCCCGCCCCCTATAGGGGAGAATGGATAAAATTTTATAGTAACGGATAATTTCTACTCCCCTTTAGGGGTTGGGGGTTTTACTCATATAGCTTAAATACTTCACAACCTCGGTGGCTTCTTCGGGTTTTATGCCCAAATTCGGCATTTTTGCATCATTTCTATAAGCGGCAGGATTTTGAATAAAGGCCTTTAAATCATCAGTTTTCCAATATTCCGTTACACTTCTTGGGTAATTGAGTTCTGGCCCCATTTTTCCACCAATTTTATTGATAGCATGGCAAGTTTGACAACGATTCTTGAAAATTTCGTAGCCAGCCAATGCCGACTCATCTTTTGGTTTGAGGGCAGCATCGTTTTCATGAAGTGGAGCGAGGTGTATCTTTATTAAATTATATGGCCATTTATAACTGATATCATCGCCCGAAACCCCTTCATAAACCACATAAAAAGGCTCCATTTTAGTTTCTTGACCATTTTTTTCGAGCATTTCCCATTCACGACCTTTCGGAGCATCAGCGTCGCTTACTGCCAAATACGCTTTTGCCGAAAGCAATTTTTCTAAAGGCATTTCGGGTTTGTAGCCATCTTCGCACTCAAAAACCACCTTCAAATCTGCGGCATTCATTCTTTTTATCAGAGAATATTTCTCCAAAATATCTTTCAAAGGTAAAGCATTGAATCGTTTATTTTTATGGTAAACGGGGTCTGGCTTAACCATAACCACTTGGGTGT
>NZ_JBMLRC010000443.1:0-1624 GCF_049241225.1 Emticicia sp. | reverse complement strand
GGGCGTTGCGAAACTTTATGAAAAAGCTTTTTAACTCCTTGATTTTCAAGAGCTTTTGGTACAAAATCAAATTTTCCCGCCGAAACTCCACCGCTTAAAATCAGCACATCAAAAGTTTCCATAAATGCTGCAATTTTTGCCTCAATGATTGCTTGGTCATCGGGTAAAAGTACATTTTCGGTTTCAAGTCCCCAGTTTTTGAGCGAAGCTTGTAAGGCAAATCCATTTGAGGTGCGTATCTGATGCGGCAATGGCGTTTCGGTAATTGGCACGATTTCTTCTCCCGTTGAAATAACTACCGCACGTAGTTTTCGTTGTACTAAAATCTCATGTTTTCCAATCGTAGCCGCCACACCGATTTCGGCAGGAGAAAGTTTGCGTCCTTTCGGCACAATTACATCACCCGTTTTGCGGTCAGAACCTTGTGGGTGAATATTTTGCCTTGCTTTGATTTCGTTTGTGTCAATCGTAATTCGGGCAGTTTTATCTTTTATTTCAATATCTTCATATCGAATAACGGCATCAGTTCCGAGCGGAATCATTGCCCCAGTCATTACTTCAATACAATTTTCGGGGTTTTGTAAGGTTTTTTCGGAGTTTCCCGCCGCCGTAGTTGCTTCAATCAAAAAGCTGGTTTGCCCTTTTGAAAGTTGCTCGTGTCGAATAGCGATACCGTCCATCGTAACTCTATTGAAGGGCGGAAAATCACGGTCGGCACATAAATCTTCGGCTAAAATTCGTCCCAGAGCGGCATCAATTGATACTTTTTCGGTGGGAATTGTAAGGACATTTTCTAAAATGAGTTGCTCGGCTTGTTCGACAGTTATCATTATTTTATCTGAAATTTTGGGCAATTTACGAAGATATATGGTGAATGACGAATTATTCGAGCGGTTCGCCGCAGCGATGACGAATTACTTGTCTAACTGATTTCTAAACCTTCAACTTCAAAATCACCTCTTTCAACGTTTCAAAATTGTGTCCTGATGAAAACACATCAAGCAGTGGGAGGGCGGCTTTCATAGAACGAGCTTCGGGTTTATAGCCCGCATGACCAGCCAATGGATTAAGCCACACGATTTTATTCGCTCGTTTTTTGATGGCTTTTAGGCTTTCTTCTACAAGCTCAGGTTCGCCCATGTCAAGGCCATCGCTGATTATCAGCACAATACTTTTATGGTCGAGAAGTCGTTGGCAGTCGTTTTCGGCGAAATTTTGTAGGCTTTGCCCAATATCAGTTCCACCTGCCCAATGAGGAACTGTGTCCGAAACTTTTTGTAGGGCCGTGCGGAAATCAGATTCATTGAGTTCTTCCGAAATTCGTTGTAATGAAGTGCTAAAAACATACGTTTCTATGCGGTGATATACTTTTTTGAAGGCAAACATAAACTGCACGAAAAATCGACTGTAAATTTCCATCGACTTACTCACATCGCAAATCAAAAACAACTTTACACGAGTAGGTTTGGCTTTTTTATGGTGCAGAAATAGTATTTCTTCACCGTTTCGGAAGTTTTTTTGAAGCGTTCGGCGTAAATCCAAAATTCCACCGTGGCGAGTTGGCTCGAATCTTCTACTTGGTTTTTGAGCTAAACGTCTCGCAATTAGTTTGATTAATTTTTCG
>NZ_JBMLRC010000442.1:0-1398 GCF_049241225.1 Emticicia sp. | reverse complement strand
CCATTGAAACCACTTTTGGCTGACCATTTCCAAACCGAAGATTATATCAAAGCAAGTGGTTTGACTTATACTTTTTTGCAGAATAGCCTTTATTTTGAGGTTATTCCGATGTTTGTCGGTGCGGGTGTACTCGAAACTGGAATTTTCTTCCCAGCAGGAGAGGGCAAAGTAGCTTTTGCGTCACGCCAGGATTTGGGCGAAGCTACGGCTACAATTCTAAGCACCGAAGGACACGAGAATAAAACTTATAATTTGACAGGCTCCGAGGCGTATTCTTTTGCTGAAATTGCCGAAGAACTTTCCAATCTTACAGGAAAAACAGTGGCTTATACAAGCCCAGAGCCAGCGGCATTTGAAGGAATGTTGAAACAATTTGCCTTGCCCGAAGGAATCATCTTAATGTCAGTATTGTTTGCGGAAGGTATGAAAAACAATGATTTTAGCTCGCCAAGTGGCACATTAGAGCAGTTGTTGGGCCGTAAAACTACTGATTTAAAGGCTTTCTTACATGCTACTTATGCAGCATAATTTGGCTTGAATCTTGTAGATTTTGCTGAAAACTCTTACATTTATCATAACCTTGCGGGTTGCTGAAACCCGCAAGGTTTTATGGCTTGTAAGTAAATAGATTTAAGATTAATAATTAATGATTGTTGATTATTGATGTATTTTGAGAAAATTCTTAATCTACAATTTCTAATTATTAATCTGATGTTACGCATTTTTTTTAAATCCGTCGGCTCTACGTAATATCAAATCTTAAATTGCTTTATCTTTAAATCAGAAACCAATGGAACGTAAAGAATTTCTCCAATCACTTTTAGCTTTTTCTACCGTGGGAACATTGAGCAGTTTTAAAAATTTTACGGATACGCTACCAACCCAGAGTAAACGAATGCCCGTTTTGTTTACTTCGCATGGCAGTCCGATGGATATTCCGCTTTCAAAAGATGAGCGTCCGTTTTGGAATGCTCTTTATCATTTAGGCACTGATTTACAGAAAAAATATGAAGTAAAAGCCGCTTTGGTGGTTTCGGCTCACTGGTGTTCACGTGGGACATTTGTGAATATTTCGCCTGAACAGCAGCAGATTTATGATTATTATGGCTTTCCGAAGCATTATTACGACCCAAAATACAAAGCCAAAGGTGCTCCAGAAATTGCCAAAGAAGTAACTAAAATTATTCCGAGCGTACACGAAACCACCGAATGGGGACTCGACCACGGTGCGTGGCCAATGCTCATGCACTTGTTTCCGAATGCCAATATTCCAGTTTTTCAGATGAGTATTAGTTATTATGAGTCGCCGCAGTATCATTATGAATTGGGTAAACAACTCAAATCATTGCGTGAAAAAGGCGTTCTGATTATTGGAAGTGGCTCGTTGATACATAATTT
>NZ_JBMLRC010000441.1:0-4242 GCF_049241225.1 Emticicia sp. | reverse complement strand
GCTGCAACTTTGCATTGTCAATCGGAAATAGAGTGTGGTTGGCTAAATTTATTTAACAATCATTTTTAAACGTACAAAACAATGAACACAGTAAAATTAATCGGAAACGTAGGCAACGAAGTAAATTTATTCAATTTTGATAATGCCAAGAAAGCAGCTTTTAGCCTTGCTACAGATGAGGTTTATATCAATAAAAACAATGAAGAAGTAAAAAACACTACTTGGCATAAGGTAGTTGCATGGGGAAAAGTTGCCGAAGTATGTGCTGATTTAGTTAGCCGAGGCAAATTAGTGAGTATTCAGGGAAAACTCAATTACAGAAACTATGTGAATAAAGAAAATAAAACCGTCTATGTCACCGAAATCGTGGCTTATAAAGTTTCGGAGGTGGAAGTCAAGCAGCAGTAGTAAGGCGAAATGTAGGAACGTCCAATTTGGACGTTCCTATGAGTTATTGCAAAAAAGAAGTCGTCTCGATTACTCAAGACGACTTTCTTCCTTTTTTAGGTACTGAGCGTTTAATTCATTTGTAAGATTTTAATCTCTGTACGACGGTTTTGAGCGTGTTGCTCTTCCGTACATTCTACGCCGTCAACGCAGCCATTTACTGGCATTGTTTCGCCATAACCAGCAAACTCTACTCGGCTGCGGCTAATGCCACGTTTGAATAAATAGCTTGCAGAGGCTTTCGCACGTCCTTCAGAGATTTTTTGGTTGAAATCAGACTCGGCACGGCTATCGGTATGAGCTCTTAGCTCAATACGCATTTTTGGATACTTACGCATCATAGCCACCAATTTATCTAATTCAGAACGAGCATCTGAGCGGAGGTTACATTTACCATAATCGAAGTAAATATTATCAACCTGTACGATGTCGCCCGTGCCAAACATATATACATCGGCAGTTACACCACCTTTTTTACAATTTAATTTGCGTACGCGTTTACCTTTTGAGCCGAGGTTATCTTTCGAGCCTTCAACTGTATAATCACAACCTTCCGCTACTGTAAATTCGTAGTTACCAGTGGCATCAGTATAAGCAGTTTGAGTCGAACCATCACATTCACTACGAAGCGTCACGAGTACACCATCGATTGCCTGTTTTGTACCTTGTGCCATTACACGGCCACGTATCGTACAAGTGTTACCCGAAAGAACTGTACCATTAGCTCCCGTGCGTCCACCCGTGCCACTTGTTCCTTGTTGGCCTTGCGTTGTATTTTCGCCAGCGTAACCATTTTGGGCATTAGCTGTATTTGTACCGTTCGCTCCTCCGTTTTGTGCCAAAGCTGTTGAATCAACTGCTGGTTTTGGTCGGCTCATTGGAATTTCTAAACGAGAAGCCTCATTATCACAATCTTTTGTTGAATAACTTACTGTAGCAGCACTATAACCATCACGAGTAGCACGGAAGGCAAACTCTACGTCTTGGTCTAGTCCTTCGAGTTTTACGCTACCATCAGCATCGCTCATTTTTTCTTTGATATTGCCATCTTTGTCTTCGTAAACAATTTTCGCATTATCAAGTGGCATTTTTGTTTCAGCATCATAAACGGCAATGATTAGGTCACAACCCTCTTTGAGTTCGCACTCCCTATCGAATTTGTAGATGTCGTCATCGGCACCACCACGTTTACGATTTGAACTAAAGTAACCGGCCTTACGAAGAGCATCAGTTACGATACCGAAATCATCTTTGCTTGAGTTTACAGGAGCTCCGAGGTTGATTACTCGACCTTTTGATGAAGTTCCATCCATTTGAACAAAGAAAATATCTAAATCACCTAAACCAGCGTGACCGTCAGATGAGAAATACAGATTACCTTTTTCGTCAACAAAAGGGAACATTTCATTGCCTTTTGAGTTCACAGTTTTTCCTAAGTTGATTGGAGCAGACCAGTTTCCACCATCGTAGCGAGAAACATAAATATCTGTTCCACCAAAACCACCAGGCATGTCAGAAGCAAAGAAGAGTAATTTTTCATCAGCCGAAAGTGCAGGGTGACCAGTTGAGTATTCGTCGCTGTTAAATGGTAATTCTTTAATGTTTTTCCAACCATCTTTGGCGGCATCACCGATATATAATTTCAGTTTATTAATGCCATCTGAGCTGCGTTTGGCTTTACCATTATTAAAGTTATTTCTTGTGAAAATTACTTTAGAGGCATCTTTGAAAAATGCAGCTGGACCTTCGTGATATTTTGAGTTGATCGAACCACCAAAACGTTCTGATTCAGTAACTGGGCGGTCGCCGTAGCCTAAACCAGCCATTGCATTCATACCGCCGTAAGTTCCGATTGTACGACTATCATTGGCAGTAGGAGCGGTGTATTCGTCGGCACCAACTACACCTCCACGAGAGCTTCGCTTGCGGGAAGTCTTAACATCACCAGAGCCTGTACCAAGACCAGCGGCTTGTCCGCCAATGGCCGAAACATCATCTAAAAAGAATAAGTCAAGGAATGGCGTTTCGTTCCAATTAAATACTCGACGCACACCGACAGTATTGTGGCGGTTTGAGACGAATACCATACCATTTTTATAGTAAGATGGAGAGAAATCAGCCGAATTAGTATTGATTGAAAGGTAGTCAACTTTATAGCAGTTGGCGTTTTTAGAAAGTACGCTTACATCGTTATAAAGTTTTGAAAAACCCTTTCCCCGAGGGTCGTCTTCTACTTTACGTGTATATTTATCGTACATTTCTTGTGCCTCACGGTATTTACCATTACTCGCAAGTACCTGTGCATATTTGAGGCATACAGTTATATTTTCACCTGACAAATCGCCTGCTGTACTCATGATTTCAGCATAAATACGTTCGGCATTTTGTGTATCTTTAACTTTACAATAGCTATCGCCGAGTTTAATTTTGGCGGCAAGCTTTTGTTGGTCAGTAAGACCTTTTTTCTTTAGAGCTGCCTCGAAGGCATCAATTGCTTTTACGTAGCATAAACTTTCGTAGTGATGCTCACCAGTTTTTAGTAAGGCGTCTTGTGCCTTTACGCTACCGCCGAGCAGGGCTGCAACAACCAACGCTCCAATTATTTTTTTCCTGACAATCATTTTATTAGAATTTAAAATTCACTCATGAATTTGTAAATTTATTACAGCTTATATGGGACTTTATACGTCTGTGCCTGAATTAAAGTATTTGGACACAGAATTCCTGATTTCAAGATTTATGATAGATTCTTGAAGTGGTATGCAAATTTCTATACAACCTTCGTACCAACAGGTTGCAGAAGAAGAGGAACTCGCAATAAAAATTTTAGAAATAACGAGGAGTAAGAATTTTGTTCTTACCGAAACCGAACTCATAACGAATTAAAACTTCGTGGGTTGGAATACCAAGGAAACGTGTTACACCACTTTTTGATTGATCATTGAGTTTGTTGGATGTAAAATCATAAGCATAACCAAGTTTGAATTGCGGCGTAAGCTGAAGTTCCATCATACCGATTGCGGCATCGAATAGGTTTTTTGTATCTTGTCCCATTGCCTGGAATTGAGAGCTACGTCCCGAAACTCCAAATGCAATTTTATCTTTAATCCAGAAGTTAAGGTTTCCGTCAACTCCCAGTGGTACACCTTGTGTGTATCGAACCATTGTTGAAGGTTTGATTTTGAAAGAACCTTTTCCGATAACAAAACCCATCATAGCAAAATAGTGACGACGCGTTCGGCCAACTGCTCCGGTAGAACCACCAACATTATAGTTAGTTATGATATTTTGCATGATCTGTGGGCACGAAACACCAATGTAACCTTTATCATTACTTAGGTAGATTCCACCACCAAAATTTGGTAGATTCTTATTTTGGTCGCCTGCTCCTAAAAAAACGTTATCTGTTCCGTCAGTTAAATTTTGTGCATCAGATAGGGCCCAACGAACATTAGTGGCACCACCTTGCACACCGAATGATAGAGTTGAGCGAGGGCCAACTTTAATTCTGTAAGAGTAGGTAGCATAAACGCCTGTGTTTTTTTGAAGACCAACTTCATCACGTGTTACTTGAAGGCCTATCCCCATTTTTTCATTTTTAATGGGGGTATCCATTGAAAATGTAAAGGTTTTTGGAGCTCCTTCTACACCAACCCACTGATAGCGGCCAAGAGCTGTAAGGCTCAATACATCACGGCTACCTGCATAAGCTGGATTGATTGCAAGGGTATTAAACATGTACTGGGAGAACATCGCTTCTTGTTGAGCGAAAGTTTGGTAGCTTACTGATAATGC
>NZ_JBMLRC010000440.1:0-1190 GCF_049241225.1 Emticicia sp. | reverse complement strand
ACCCCGTACAAGACAAAGTTGTTTGGAACGAATACCTCGAAACCGTAATCAAACCCCGTGAAGATTGGAAAGATGTTTATCGTGCGTGTAAGGATATTGTGATGTAAAACAGCTAATATCAATGGAATTATCGTCTAATATTTATCAAAATATTCGTCAATTACTGCATGATGCTCGCAAGAAAGTAGCCATTACGGTTAATACCATAATGGTAGAAACTTATTGGGAAATAGGTAAGCAGATTATTGAAGAAGAACAAAATGGAAAAGATAGAGCCGAATATGGTGTGTATCTCATCAAAGACCTTTCTAAGAGACTTACAGATGAGTTTGGTGAAGGGTTTAGCGTGCAAAGCCTAAGAAATTTTCGTTTTTTTTACCTTAGTTTCTCAATTCGCTCCGCACTGCGGAGCGAATTGAGTTGGACTCATTATAAGATGATAATGCGAGTAGAAAATGAGAAAGCAAGGGAATTTTATGTGAAAGAATCCATCGAAAACCATTGGAGTACCCGTACACTCGAAAGGCAAATTGGGTCTTTTTACTACGAACGTTTATTATCCAGTAATGATAAAATACCTGTCATTGAAGAGGCCAAAGAGAATACTATTCCTATCAGCCCTAAAGACATCCTGAAAGACCCATACGTTTTTGAATTTTTGGGGCTTCCAACCAATCATTCACACAAGGAAAAAGATATTGAAAATGGACTAATTCAGCATTTGCAAAAATTTTTGCTTGAACTCGGAAAAGGCTTCGCTTTTGTAGCCCAACAAAAATATATAAGTACAGAATCATCCAAGTTTTATATAGATTTAGTTTTCTACAACTATATGCTTAAATGCTTCGTACTTATTGACCTAAAAATTGGGAAACTGACACATCAAGACATCGGTCAAATGGATATGTATATACGAATGTATGATGACCTGTATAGACAAGCACATGATAGCCCAACGGTAGGATTGATACTTTGTCAAGAAAAAGATGCTACTATAGTAAAATATTCAGTTTTGAATGACAAAGAGCAATTATTTGCCTCACAATATAAACTACAATTTCCAAGTGAAGAGGAGTTGACAGAAGAATTGAATAGAGTCCGAATTTATTTGGAATCACAACAGACAAAAAAATAAAAAAAATGCCCATCACAATTCTCGGAATAAGACACCACGGAGTAGGTTCGGCCAA
>NZ_JBMLRC010000439.1:19120-20573 GCF_049241225.1 Emticicia sp. | reverse complement strand
ATTGTCAAAGAAAAATGCCCACCATTTTTATCATTGTTGGTCACAGGCTCGTTTCTTCCGAGTAATAAATGCAATTGCTGATTTGGTGCAATCTGAAACCAACGTCTAATAGCCACTAAATTATCAGGTACATCAACTGGTTTTAAACCAATGATTTCACGGTAAAACTTCGCACTTTCTTTGAGGTCTTTTACGTAAAGTCCTACATGATTATAGCCCAAAATCTCAATAGCTGATTGGCTTTGAGCAAAACTCACCGAAGTGGTTAGCAATAAAAAAACAGTTGTTAGTTTAAAATAATTCATTAGTTAGAGGTTGGTTAATTTATTGCTTCTATTTCTTCATCATAATCATCAAATTTTGCCCGTAGGAACGTCCAAATTGGACGTTCCTACAAAACAAGTTAGGCCATTTCGGCTAATTCTAACCAACGGAATTCTTTTTCCTCAATTAGATTTGATACTTCTTCAAATTCTTTTGCCCAAGCAGCCAATTCTTCATGCGTGCCTTCGCCTGCATTCATTTTTTCTACTAAAACTGCTTTTTTCTTCTCCAAGTTTTCAATTTCAGTGCCTAAATTTTCGTATTCTTTTTGTTCTTTGAAAGTCAACTTACGTTTTGGCTCGCTCGACTGCACAGCTACAACTGGCGTTGAATTGGCCGATTTCAAATGAGCTTGTTTTTCTTTTTCGGCTAATTCTTGCTCTTCTTTATCTTCTTTCCATGAGCGATAATCAGTGTAGTTCCCTGGGTAATCTCTGATATAACCATCGCCTTCAAAAACAAACAGGTGGTCAACTAATTTATCCATGAAATAACGGTCGTGCGACACAACCAGTAAACATCCGCCAAAATTCAACAAGAAATCTTCTAACACATTGAGCGTAGCAATGTCTAAATCGTTGGTTGGCTCATCAAGAATCAAGAAATTAGGGTTTTGAACCAAAATTTTGAGCAACTGCAATCGGCGTTTTTCTCCTCCACTTAGCTTACTTACATAGCTGTATTGCATAGCTGGTGGGAATAAAAAGAGCGTCAAGAAATTTGAAATTGAAAGTTCTGTGCCATCAGCCATTTTTACGTACTCAGCAATTTCTCGCACTACTTCTATTACACGTTGGCCTTCATCAAAATCTAAACCTGCTTGCGAATAATATCCAATCTTAATGGTATCGCCTTTTACGACACGCCCCATATCGGGCTTGAGTTGTTCGGTCAGAATTTCGAGCATCGTACTTTTACCCATTCCGTTTTTACCTACAATCCCGATTCGGTCGCCACGCTTAAAGGTATAGCTAAATTCAGAAATCAGTTTTTTATTGTCAAACGACTTACTGATGTGCTGAATCTCCATGATTTTGCTGCCCATACGCTCCATTTTCATGCTCAATTCAAGCTTTTCGTCGGGGCCTTTTCTGACAGTCTTTTCTTTCAATTCATAAAACGCATCAAT
>NZ_JBMLRC010000439.1:13834-19020 GCF_049241225.1 Emticicia sp. | reverse complement strand
TCGATGGTATCGAGGTCAAGGTGGTTGGTAGGCTCATCGAGAATCAAGAAATCTGGTTCTTCAATTAAAACACGGGCCAGAGCCACACGTTTTTTCTGTCCACCCGAAAGATTTCCTACGAGTTTATCAAAATACTCGATTCCCAGTTTTCCAAGAATCTGCTTTACTTTGGTTTCGTAATCCCAAGCCTTTAGGTTATCTACCTGCTCAATAGCTCTTGCAATTCGGTTATCATCGCCTGAAAGCAAAGCATCTTCGTATTCTTTAACAGCTTTCGTATTGGAGTTTTCGATGGCAAAAATCGTTTCCATCACAGTTTTACCCGCCTGAAAATCCGGTTCTTGGTCTAAATACCCCACTCTAATATCTTTTCTGATACTAATTTCACCTCCATCCACATCCGATTTCCCGATAATCATATTCAGCATCGACGATTTCCCCGACCCATTTGAGCCAATCAATGCCACTTTTTCGCCTTGCAAAATCCCAAATGTAAGATTCTTAAACAACCAACGCTCTCCTAAATTTTTTCCGATATTTTCGGCCGATAAGTAATTCATATATTTCTGCTAAACATCACCCATAAGTAGTTGTCAGTCAACAGTTATCAGTAAACAGTCTTTCTAAATATCTAATAGTAAATAATTTAGAGAGTTTATACTGATATGTTCAAATCTCGACTCATAAATACTTTATAGATTATCAATTCTTTAATTTTCTGCAATTTACTACTTTATTCGTGGAACGTAACTTTATTTTGTTTGATTTTGGGTCAGACGTACCGTCAGACCAGATTCCGTTCAACCAACACTTCCCATTCTTCTTCGAGCGAAATTTTAGGCATTGATTCACCGATTCTCCGATACCAATAACTAGCATTAAATCTATCTCCTTCCTTGCGGTGTAAATAGGCGTGCAGTTGGTCGTAAGCCAATGTACCTTCTTTGGTTTGGGCAATATTATGAGCCGCTTCCCAATCGCCTTTGGCGTCATGCCAGAGGGCTTGCACCAGAATCGGAAGGTTTTTCGGAACTTGATTTTCTTTGAGGGTATTTTTGAAAGTAATTAAATCCATCTGTCTATTACGGTAAAAGATTGTTGGGCCAGAAGTGTGGTCAGACCTTATTTTTATTAATTTTGCACCAAATTTAATAAAAAATTAACCCAAACTGGGGCTTTCCTTATGTATTTATTGGTGTGGTTGAAGCGTATTACGTGGTTGCTTATCTTTTATTTTCTACTCAGATTTTTGTTTCTTGTTTACAATATCAAGTCTTTTCAATTTGCTGACGCTCAACAAATTAGCTATGCTTTTTTGTATGGTGTAAAGTTCGATTTATCGGCTATTTTTATCAGTAATATTCTCTTTACAATTGCCTCTTTATTGCCGTTTAGATTTACTGAAAAACAAAGTTATCAAAGCTTTCTGAAATATCTTTACTGGATTCCGAACATCGTCTTCTTTTGGACAAATATTGCCGATTTTGAATATTATAAATTCATCGGCCGACGAACAATTTTTGAAGTTTTCGGTATCATGGGCGATGTTTTTGCCCAATCATTTAGCCTACTTGGCACTTATTGGTATTTGGTTTTTCTATGGATTTTTGTAAGTTTTCTTTTTGTTAAACTTACGCCCAATAGCCCCAACTTTGCCAGAATCTCTTTGCGAAACAGTCCTCGTCAAATAATCCTAAAATCCATCATTTGGTTGCTTGGAATTGGTTTTACGATATTATTTTTCAGAGGTGGATTTCAAGAAAAACCACTTAGAATCAATCAGGCATTCGAGCAGCATGATAATCATCTCGGAAATCTGACGCTCAATACTACCTTTACATTTCTGACAACGATTGATGCGAAAGGCACAGAAAAAGTTAGTTATTTTACTGATAATCAATTAGTTGAAAAGTTGATTAGGCGAGACAGAAGTTCGCATTTTTCGGCAAGTGCTACCCCACAAAACGTTGTGATTATTATTCTCGAAAGTTTCGGTAAGGAATACATGGGCTATAAAAATCCTTACAAAGGGTACACTCCTTTCTTAGATTCTTTGGCCAAAAACAGTCTTTTCATGGAAAATTGTTTTGCCAATGGCCGAGAATCAATCATTGCCATGCCTGCTATTACCGCTTCAATTCCGCAATTGATTGAAGAGCCTTTTATTACCTCAAGTTATCAGTCGAATAAATTTGCGGGGCTGGGAAGTATCGTAAAAAAACACGGCTACGTTTCGTCATTCTTTCACGGTGCAAGAAATGGTTCGATGGGTTTTGAGGGGTTTTCGCAACTCGCTGGCTTTGATAAATATTATGGGCTAAATCAATATCCTAAAGAAAAAATGGAAACAGATTTTGATAAAAACTGGGGAATTTTTGATGAGCCGTATTTGCAATATTTTGCCACAGAAGTATCGAAAGAAAGTAAACCTTTTGTGGGTTGTATTTTTACGCTGAGTTCGCACCACCCCTACCCGATTCCAACCCAATACAAAGGAAAATTCCCGAAAGGAAAAGCCGAAATCCACGAAAGTTTGGGCTATACTGATTTAGCTTTGAGAAAATTCTTTGAAACTGCGGCTAAACAACCGTGGTTTAAAAATACACTTTTTGTGATTACGGCCGACCATACGCAGTTTAATACCGAAAAAAAATACGCAACGCCAACGGGAGCATACAGCGTACCATTAATTTTATATCACCCTAATAATCAAACACTTACACAACTAAAAGGCCTTGCGGATTCAACAAAAATATGCCAACATACTGATATTTTGCCGAGCATATTAGATTTTTTGAGTATCAATCAACAAGAAGTTTTACCTTTCGGAGAATCTATTTTTGCCCGAAATACTGGAGTTGCATTGCAATTTAATTCGGGTGTTTTTAGATTAATATCAGAAAACAAATATGTAGAAATGAACCTTGATGGCAAAGCCAAAGGTTTTGATATGCAAACCGATAAACCCATACAAGACTTTCAAGCCAATCAATTAAAGGCTTTTATTCAATATTATCGAAATGGCCTAATCGAGAATTCATGGTTAAAGTAGGACAAGTTTTCAACTTACCAATTGTAGAGAAATAGAATAGTGTTATTCTACTTCTCTCTAAACTTTTTATATGCACGAGCCGCAAAAAACAAAGTAAAACCGAAAGCCAAAACCCCTAAAAATAAATAAACGAAGTTTAATAAATCTTTCACAACGGCCAAAAGCACAATTGCCACCAAAAATAAGGTGGGAAGCTCATTCAACAACCTAAATTGAAAAGAAGTATAAGTGCTTCTATCTGCCTCTTGCTTTTTTATGATTCCCTTACAGTAAAGATGATAGCCAGTCAGCAACACGAGTAATACCAACTTTGTTTGTAACCAACCTTGTTCTAAAAACGCAGGTGTATTTACAAGCATTAATATTCCGCAAGTCCACGTAATCATCATGGCTGGGTTACAGATAATTTTATATACTCGCCATTGCATAGCTGTATATTGTTTTTTCCAATCTTCACGCAAAGCCTCGGGTTTATCGGCGGCTTCAGCATGATACACAAACATTCTGACCAAATAAAACAAGCCAGCAAACCACGAGACAAATCCTATAATATGTAGCGATTTTAAATATAAATGAAGCATCTTTTATAATTGAGAATGTAGAATTAAGAATTATGAATGTTTCTTCAACGAAAATTTGTATACAGAAACTTTCAATTAATTGACTGCAAAGATAACAATGAAATGGAGTCGAACGTTTTAAAATAAATTTTTACAACAAAATTTATGATAAGATATTTTACAGTTCTGCTGCTTGCACTTTCATTTAATATATATGCCCAAGTTCCAAACCCAAAAGCAAAAGAATTTTACGATAAAGCCCTAAAGAATATTTCTGAAAGAAAATCAGTAGATGCGATTGAAAATCTACAAAAAGCCATTGAAAAAGATTCTACTTTCGCTGACCCATACTTCAAACTCGGTCAAATCAACGAAGCAGCTCGAAATCAAGAAAATGCCATCAAATTCTACAAAAAAGCTATCGAATTACGCCCCAATGACCCACTTCTTACGCAAGGATACACATACATTGGCACACGCCTCATAAAAGCTGGCGAATACGCAAAAGCCAAAGAATACTTGAGTTTTTCGGTAAAAAACGTACCGCAGAACAGCCCAGTAATGAAACAACTTACTAGGCAGTTGGAGCAATGCAAGTTCGGAGAAGAAGCCAAAAATGCTGCAATGCCTTTCAAAGCTGCCGAAATGGGCTCAACTATCAATTTTAAAAACAAACAATATTTTCCAGTTCTGACTGCCGACAACGAAACCCTTATTTTTACGGCTCGCTCAGATGATGGCGACGAAAATTTATATATTTCTCAACTGACAAACGGCACCTGGTCTGCTCCCAAAAGTATATCTGATAAAATCAATACAACTGCCAACGAAGGTACTTGCAGTATCTCGGCCGATGGCCGTACACTTGTGTTTACGAGTTGCGATGGCAAAAATAGTCTGGGAAGTTGCGATTTGTATATTTCCAAGAAAGTTGGAGAAGAATGGACAACGCCTGAGAATTTAGGAGGTAGTGTAAACACTCCATTTTGGGAAGCACAACCAAGTCTATCAAATGATGGAAGAATATTGTATTTTTCTTCTGACCGACAAGGAGGTTACGGACGTAAAGACTTATGGATAAGCGAATTAAAAGAAAATAACACTTGGACAAAAGCCATAAATCTCGGCGATGTAATTAATACAGCAAACGACGAAATTTCGCCTTTCGTACACGCCAATGGGCATACTTTGTTTTTCGCTTCGGATGGGCATTTGGGTATGGGCGGATTAGATTTATTCATGACCGAATCTAAAACAGGCCTTTACTCCAAACCCGAAAATTTGGGTTTTCCAATCAATACCCACGAAGACCAAGTGGCTCTATTTATTTCGGCTGATGGCTCAAAAGGCTATTATTCATCTGATGTGAAACCTGACATAAAACTTTTTCAGTTTGATATTCCAGCCAAACTTTCCGAAAAATTCAAGCGAGCGAGCTACGTAAAAGGCACAGTAAAAGATGCTAATAACAATCAAAACCTTTCGGCTGAAATCGAATTGGTTGATTTGAAAACTAACAAAATTATAGAAAAAACAACTTCTGATGCTGTCACGGGGCAATATACCGCAGTTTT
>NZ_JBMLRC010000439.1:0-13734 GCF_049241225.1 Emticicia sp. | reverse complement strand
GAAAATCGCCAAATCAACCGCAGAATCGAAATGAGTATTTTGTAAACTTGCCGTTTAAGGCTTTTTTGCCGAACTTTGCAATCAAGAATTGATGTTACTCATACATAAACAAGAAATTTTAAATAATAAAACTCCCCTTTAGGGGATGGGGGCATATGGCACAAGAACAAGTAGATGTTTTAATTTTGGGTTCGGGCCCAGCGGGTTATACAGCAGCAATTTATGCAGCACGTGCAGGTCTAAAACCATTGATGTATCAAGGTGGACAACCTGGCGGACAATTAACAATTACGACAGATGTAGAAAACTTCCCGGGCTATCCTGATGGTATTCAAGGCCCTGAAATGATGGAAGATTTCAGAAAGCAAGCAGAAAGATTTGGACTGGATAATCGCTACGGAATGGCAACTAAAGTTGATTTTTCAACACCCGGTGCTCATAAAGTAACGATTGATGATAATATTGAAATTACAGCAAAAACTGTTATCATCGCCACTGGAGCTTCGGCCAAATGGCTTGGTTTAGAATCAGAACAACGCCTCAATGGCTACGGAGTTTCGGCTTGTGCGGTGTGTGATGGATTCTTTTTCCGTAAACAAGATGTAGCAATCGTAGGTGCGGGTGATACTGCTTGCGAAGAGGCTCATTATTTGTCAAAACTTTGTAATAAAGTATACATGCTGGTGCGTCGTGATGAATTCCGTGCATCGCAAATCATGCAAAACCGTGTAAAAAACACACCAAACATCGAAATCTTATTCAATACCGAAACGCTTGAAATTTTAGGAGAAGATGGCGTAACGGGAGCAAGATTGAAAAATACTAAAACTAACGAAGAAAGTACGATTGATGTAACTGGGTTCTTCGTTGCGATTGGTCATCAACCAAACACTCAAATTTTCGCAGATTATTTGACGCTGGATGAAGCAGGCTATATTGAAACTGAAAAAGGTAGCAGCCGAACCAATATCGAAGGTGTGTTTGCGTGTGGTGATGCACAAGATAAAATCTACCGTCAGGCGGTTACGGCAGCAGGAAGTGGCTGTATGGCTGCCCTTGACGCTGAGAGATATTTAGCTGCTCAAGGCTTGCATTAATCATAGATTATACTTAAACTTGTTATTAATTGTATACATTTGATTATTTTTGGCATACTTTTAGTAACAAGTTTAGTGCTGCCTTATAACCAAAACAACTAAACACATGAAAAAGGCTATATTACCGATTATCATAGCGTTGGCTTTTTCTTCAACAACTTTTGCTCAGCGAGAGCGAGGTGTGAAGTTGAACAAGCCAAATATTCCTTCCAAACAAAAAGAGTCAAACGCTAAAGATAAAAACTTCAATAAAGACAAAAAAGAAGATGATGAGTTTAGCTTTGAAGAAGAACCTAAACTCCGATTCGTAAACGAATTTGAAACTCCCAAAGTTGTAGAATCGGGTCCAGCCGTGAAGATTGAACCTATAAAAGAACTCAATACCGCAGTGCATGAAGATACATCAAGCATTGACGAAGGTGAAGTTCAGATTGTAGAGATCGAAGACGAGGCTCAGTTTGTAGGAAGTGACGAAATGGTAAAAATCGCCAGTTATTTCTCAGTTTGGGATACCGATTCGGTTGACCCTTACGGAATTGATGCCAAGGAGTTTGATGATGTGGTACCAATTCAGTTATATGATATTTCACAAGGACGTTATTGGGCTGGGCCATTAAGTAAAGGCGTAACCAACTCGCCATTTGGCTGGAGATGGAAACGCTGGCACACTGGCCAAGATCTCGACTTAGATACTGGTGAGCCTGTTTATGCTGCTTTCGATGGTATCGTTAGAGTAGCCAGTACACGTGGAGCTTATGGTCGCTGCGTGGTGATACGCCACTATAATGGTTTAGAGACATTATATGGTCACCTTTCAAAAATAAATTTTGAACCAAACACTATCGTAAAGGCCGGAGATGAAATCGGTAAAGGTGGTAGCACCGGACGTAGTTCTGGCCCACACCTTCATTTTGAGACTCGCTACGAAGGGAATCCATTTGACCCAAGAAATATCTTCAATTTCAGCCCAAGCCAAATCAACATCGTTGCCCAAGATTTCTTGATGACATCGCGTGTATATGATTATCTCAGAGGTGGAGCAAGCAAAGGTGATTTTGAATACGACGAACCAGTAGCTATCAATCGTAAAATGTGGTACAGAGTTCGCTCGGGTGAAAATCTTAGTGAAATTGCCAATAAATTCAACACCTCAGTTGCCGAACTTTGTAAGTTAAATAAAATACGCTCTTCTTCTCGTTTACGTGCGGGTTATCGCCTACGAGTAAAGTAAGATTTTCAGATAAAATTCCTTAAAAATCAGCGACGTGAAACTTTTTCCGTCGCTTTTTTTTTATACCATAATACATACAGTTCAACAATATCACGTAGCAAATGAAATTAGATTTAGTTGTAATGGCTGCTCACCCTGACGATGCCGAGATGTCGTGCGGAGGTACAATTGCTTCAGCCGTAGCACAAGGCAAAAAAGTAGGTATCATTGATTTTACCAGAGGCGAACTTGGCACTCGTGGAACTCCAGAAATCAGAGCCTCGGAGGCAGCAGCGGCATCAAAAATTCTAAATATTTCAGCCAGAGAAAACCTTGGTTTTAGAGATGGATTCTTCAAAAATGATGAAGAACATCAACTAAAATTAATCGCTGCTATTCGTCGTTATCAACCAGATATAGTTTTGGCAAATGCTGTCGAAGACCGCCACCCCGACCACGGAAAAGGTGCCGCTTTGGCAGTCGATGCTTGTTTTTATTCAGGCTTAAGAATGATTCAGACTTTCGATTTTGATGGTACTCCACAGCAAGCTTGGCGTCCGAAAGCTCTATATCATTACATTCAAGATAGATTTATAAAGCCCGATTTAGTTGTTGATATTTCAAACTTTTGGGATTTAAAAGAATCTTCAATCAGAGCATATAAAAGTCAATTTTATGACCCAAATAGCACCGAACCAGAATCTTATTTGACAAGCCCAGAATTCTTAGAGTTCTTAAAAGCTCGCTCTCAAGAAATGGGGCACATGATTGGTGCAAAGTTTGGTGAAGGCTACACAAAAACCAAGATGATTGGCATCAATGATTTTTTTAGTTTGATATAATAATTCTGAGAATTCAATTATAAGATTATTACAACTCTCACGTTTTTTACTTCAAGATAAAAATCATTGGTTTCGTAAAATTATATTAATACTCACACTAAATGGCATAATTTATCAAAACAATAGACCTAACAATAAATACTTTTCATGTAAATTGTTTTATTCAATTTAGATTCATTAAATTTGTACTTTATTAAGAATTAAAATAATACAATTCAATAATAATTTTATATGAAAAGAGCATTAGTCTGTGGTGCAGGTGGTTTTATTGGTGGCCATTTAGTAAACCGCTTAAAAAGCGAAGGATATTGGGTCAGAGGGGTTGATTTGAAATATAACGAATACAACAATGGAAATGCTGATGAGTTTGTCATTGGAGACTTAACAGACCCAGTTATCTGTCGTCAAGTGGTTGAAGGTGGTTTTGATGAAGTATATCAACTGGCTGCTGATATGGGTGGTGCTGGATATATCTTTACAGGTGAAAACGATGCGGCCGTAATGCACAATTCGGCACTTTGTAACCTAAATATGTTACATGCCTCACAGCAAGCCGGAGTAAAGAAAATTTTCTATTCTTCATCAGCTTGTATGTATCCTGAATATAATCAACTTGACCCTGATAATCCTAAGTGTTCTGAAGAATCAGCGTATCCTGCCGCTCCGGATAGCGAATATGGTTGGGAGAAATTATTCAGTGAGCGTTTGTACTTAACTTACCAACGTAACTTGGGTATCACTGTAAAAGTGGCTCGTTTCCATAATATCTTCGGGCCTCAAGGCACTTGGAAAGGTGGTCGCGAGAAAGCTCCCGCTGCCATCTGCCGTAAAGTAATCGAAGCAGAAGAAGGCGGAACGATCGAAATCTGGGGAGACGGAAAGCAAACTCGTTCGTTTTTGTACGTTGAAGAATGTGTTGAGGGCGTTCGCCGTTTGATGGAATCCGATTTCTCAGGCCCAGTAAATATTGGTTCGGAAGAAATGATTTCAATCAACGATTTCGCTAAACTAATTGCTGAAATTTCTGGTAAAAATATCACGATCAAGAATATCCCAGGCCCAGAGGGCGTTCGTGGCAGAAACTCTGATAATACTTTAATTCAAGAAAAACTAGGTTGGGCTCCATCTCACTCATTGAGAGAAGGAATCACAAAAACATATCATTGGATTGCTGAACAAGCAGCTAAGGAAGTGGAATTAGCCTAATTAAATTCAAGAAGAGTCCTTATAAAGTTATCACTGCTATGGTTTTTCACAAAAACGCTTGCTCTTTCAGGGTAAGCGTTTTTCGTTTTTAAGAAAGTTAGCATTGCTTCTTTGATTTCTTCCGGAACAAAGCCATCAACGGTTATTCCTAAACCATACTCACGGGTAAGGTCGCCCACGACACCAAATTTAGTGGCCAAAACTGGCTTATTGTGCCTCGCGGCCAAGCCAATAACACCACTTGAAGAAAAGAAATTAATGTATGCCACCGAAACCACATCACTCTGCCCTACGTATGCTTCCATTTCATCATCATCAACAAAGCGGCTTTCAAACTCAATTTGTAGTTCTGGCCGAACGCTCTTGGCTTCTTCAAATACCTGCATTAATGTAGCATGGTGCTCACCGTGAATTTTTCCCACGATCAACAAACAAATATTAGCTGCATCTTCGGCACTCAGTAGTTGTAGTGCCCTCAATAAATTGACGACATTCTTTTTGGCATCAATAAAACCAAAGGCTAAAAGAATCTTTTTATGTGCTGCAATTTTGTATTTCTCTCTGATAATCAACCCTTCACGAGTTGGGTAATCATACACAGGGTCAGGTAAATATGTAAAAATCTTTGATCCGAGTGTTTCATTCATATTTTTGATAGTCTCTCTATCATTAAATATATAAACCTTTTTTAATTGCGTATTTCGACACATCCACCAGGTTGTAAAAAGCTTTCTTGCCTTTGTTATCGTCGATTTCTGTTTGGCTCGTAGTGTTGAGTCTTGAGCAATTACCCGTGTATACGGATTAAACATAATTCCGCTGAGTTGACAAGGAAAACGGCTACTTCCGACGGTATGTTGAAACATATCAAGCATCATCATTATTACTTTATTCGCCTGATAATCAGCAGCATAACGAGCTATGTGTTTCCAAATTATCTGAGTAGATTTAACGATACTCATACCCGAATTGAAAGGAGCAAACTCTTCTTCGGTAAAGAAAATTATCTTCACATTCGGAGCTGTGGTTTTTACAGATGGTATTGTTTGTGCTTCCGGATTTAACAGAAATATGTATTCATCATTCGATGGGTTTTTCTCTAAAAATCGTAAAATGTTTTGAATATGACCCAAATTATGTCCGACTAACCTAACATATATATCACAAATAATGATTCGCATACTTAAAAGAATTTAGGCCATCGAACGGCCTATTATTAACGATGAAGGATATAACTTTCTATATAACACTTTTATAAATATCAAGTGTTTTTTGAGCCGTGATGGTTGGCGAAAAGTCTTGTAAACGTTTTTTGCCTTTTTGAATTAAATCGGTTCGGAGATCAGCATTATCTAATACTTTTTCAACTTGGAAAGCAATATTTTCCTTGTCGTCAGGATTAAAATATAAGGCTGCATTTTGCCCAACTTCTGGAAAACATGAACGTTCGCTTAAAACAACTGGACAATCACAAGCAAAAGCTTCAATAACTGGTATGCCGAAGCCTTCATATAAAGATGGATATACAAAAGCGATGGCATTTTTATATAGCTGATAAAGCACATCATCGCTATCAATTCCATGGTGAAGGATTTGCTTTTCAACCTTTAATCTTGAAAACAATTGTTGCTCAGTAGATGAAAAGCTACCATTTCCTGCACAAATTAGATGTAAATCGTCTTGTTTTTGCAGAATTGGGGCAATTGCCTCTACATAAACATCAAAGTTTTTATAATTATCTCGATTTCCGACATATAATAAATATCTTTTTGGTGTCGAAATCTTCACTTTTGGATTTGGCTGAAAGGTTGCAAAATGCGTGGAATGATATATTACCTCAACTTTTTCTGGAGCAATATTGAAGATATCCAAAATATCCTGCTTAGTATTTTCTGAAACCGCAATGATTTTTGAAGCTTTATCCAAAATTTTCTTTTTTTGATCTCTAGCAAAACCATCTAATCCACCATATTGTGTAGAAAATTTTTCGGGAATTAGGTCATGGTGAGTAATGACGAAAGGTTTTTTTCCGAGAAATGGCAAGAAATAATCTTTGAAATAAGTCGGGTGAAAAACGTCGTAGTTCTGTCGAGCAATTTGAAAAGCACTATTCAAACGGTTGATATGCGAAAAAACCATATTGGTTTTGGCATATCCTAAAAAAAAGCTAAAGGGAGTTACATGCTTTATATCACCGTTTTTTAGATAATCATTATTCGAAAACTTCAGGGCTAACTCAACATCTACTCCTTGTTCGTATTTTAGGTTATACATCAAGTCATAGAAATATCTCGCTACTCCGCCATATCTTGCCCCCGAAAATGATTGATGATCAAAAAGAACTTTCATAAAGAAAAAAAGTAGGACGTATCGGGCTCGAACCGATGACCTTCGCCTTGTCGAGGCGACACTCTAAACCAACTGAGCTAACATCCTGTTTTTGAATAAGTTAGTAGTATGTTATTTAATAAATTATTTAAAGTTAAGTATGAACTTTAAATATTCTGATACTATTATAACTATACTTCATTTTTTGTATCACAAAGATATAAGTTTTATGCATTCGTACCAACCATTTAGTTTGATTTTAGTGATAAACTTTTTTTGATGGTACTCTCATAAGTAGAATAAATCCAATTATGAAAAAAATTAAAATTGTAAGAACCGAATTTCTCATATTGCCTGTAAGTTGGCCAACGAAACCAAAAATCAGCGTTCCGAGTGTAATAGCGACTTTTTCTACAATATCATAAAAACCAAAATACGAGGCAGTATCGGTAGTTTCGTCTGGAATAAGTTTGGCAAATGTAGAGCGAGAAAGCGATTGAATACCACCCATAACTAAGCCAACAATTGCTGCAATTACATAGAATTCGTTTTGAGTAGTAGTGAAATAAGCCGCCAAAGGCATAAATGACCAAATGAAAATAAATACCAAAAGACCTTTTGTATTGCCAAATTTGCTCGATAGCCAAGATGCTAAGTATGACCCTGGAATTGCAATCAACTGAATTAGCAAAAGTGTAATGATAAGGCCTTGTTTTTCGATGTGAAGCTCTTTATCAGCAAAAATCGTGGCTACGTAAATAACCGTCATGACGCCCATATCATAGAATAAAAACGCCATTAGAAATTTAGTAATGTTTTTATTTTTTCTTACTTCTTTTAGCACCTTCACTAATTCTTGAATGCCTGTCGTTAAACGTCCAGTTTTAAATGATTTTGGTTCGTCTTTCGGTAAATAGTAAAAAGGAATTTGAGCAAACAACGCCCACCAGAGTCCAACAGTTAGGAATGAAATACGAGCTGTAAAACCTGAATCTGAATCGGCTTGGGTTAAACCAAACAATGTTGGCTGCATAATCATTAATAGATTGACTATCAGCAAAATAACGCTACCAATGTAGCCCATCGTAAACCCTTTGGCACTTAGGTTATCGAAACGGTCTTCGGTGGCAATCACAGGTAGAAATGAGTTGTAAAAAACGATGCTTCCACCCCAGCCAACAATTGAAAGCCCAAAGGCAATAACAGCAGGATTTACGTTTCCTCTTGTGAAAAAATAAAAATAAGCACAACTCGCCGCACCGAGATAGCAGAAAATTTTCATGAAAAACTTACGTCTTCCGCTTGAATCGGCCAATGGCGTAAGAATTGGATTGAGAATAACAAGCAAGAGTGTAGCAGCCGAAATTGTATACGAATACAAAACCGAGTTTTGAATTTGAATCCCGAAGAAATCGACAATATCATTGATTACATTGCCGTTGGCATCTTTTTCGGAAGTGGTTGCCAAAAAGTACATCGGAAAAACAACAGTCGTTATCACGAGGTTATGCACCGAATTTGCCCAGTCGTACATCGTCCAAGCGTTCAGTACTTTCTTTTGGTTTTTTTCAAACATAGCAGTTTAGGGTTAATGTGTTTCAAACTTATGGTTTAGGTCTTTCTTTTAATGCTATAAATTCTTTTTCGTAATTTTTATCTAAAGTTCCCATCGCTCTATCCCAAAAACTAAAATATAGGCCGTAGTTATTTTTGAAATAATGGTGGTGCTGATTGTGCATCAATGAGCTGTTGAGCCATTTCCAAAACCAATGTTTATGCCCATCTTTCGGAAGCCATTCCCAACCTAAATGTCCGTAAACATTGTAGGCAGTCATGAATACAAGGAATGAAAGCATGATGATTGGGTGCAAAGGTAGCACAAAAGCGAAAACGACAAAAATTCCAGCCTCAACAAAGCCTTCGAGTGGCTGAAAGGAAAATGACGTCCAAGGACTGGGATTGGTTGATTGGTGATGAACTTTATGAAAGTACTTAAATAATGTGGGGTGGTGCATAAGTCGGTGCATCCAATAGAAATAAGTATCGTGAATGAATAATGTTAAGAAAAAGGAGCCTACAAAATATGGCCAACCATAGTCAGAAATCTTATAATAAGTTAAGGTATATGGTCTTACGATTGGATTATATAGTATGATACCGACTATTCCAAAAATCAAAAATGTAAGTAAAGAATAGAGTATCTCACGTTGATAATCAGTGGCTTTAGGGAATTTTAACTGTATTTTCTTGTAGGAAACTTTGTTTTTCAAACCAATGTAATATATCAAAAAAGCCAATCCTGCAATAACGACATAACGAATGAGGCTTGCAGTAAAGATTACAGAAAAAAGATAAGATATATTTTCAGGAAATAACATGGCCTATTTGATAGTTTCGATAAAAATATTCCTACCTAACAGAGTGTTTCTCAATTCTCTCGCAAATTCAACGGCATGTATTCCATCTCCATGGATACAGACAGTATCAGCTTTTAGCCCAACTTCTTTGCCTTCAGTAGATATAACAGCTTGCTTTTCTATCATCATAATTACTTGATTGACAGCTTCTTGTGTGCTTTCAATCATGGCATTGGCTTGTGTACGGGGAGTCAGACTTCCATCGTTTTGATAGGTGCGGTCGGCAAAAACTTCAGATGCGGTGCGTAAACCGATTTTTTCGGCCTCTGTAATTAAATGACTACCTGATAAACCATACAAAATCAAATCTGGATGAATAGCTTTTGTTGCTTGGGCAATTGCTTTGGCTAATGCAGCATCTTTAGCGGCCATATTATACAATGCCCCATGCGGTTTTACGTGGTGAAGTTTACCACCTAATGCTCTTACTGTACCAAACATTGCCCCAATCTGATACACGCAAATATCATAGACCTCTTGTGGTGAAAGCTGCATATTTCGGCGACCAAAACCTTGTAAATCTGGAAAAGCAGGATGAGCTCCAACGGCAACATTTTTTTCGATAGCCAATTGAGCAGTTTTCCGCATGATGGTGGCATCGCCCGCATGAAAACCACAGGCAATATTAGCCGACGAAATCAATTCCATTAAAACACTATCGTTTCCCATCGGCCAAGCACCGAATGCTTCGCCCATGTCGCAGTTGAGGTCAATTTTTTTGTTTATCATTGAAAAATCTGATGCTTGCTTTTAGTTTTTGAAGTTCAAGTTCTTGCTGAATCAGTAAGTCTTCTGCTTCCTGAATCGAAATCTTTTTGAATATTATGCTATCATTTACATTACATTGAGCCAATTTCGGCAAATCAACCGACACAATATTGCCCAATCGTGGGTAGCCTCCGCTGGTTTGATGGTCGGCCATTAAGACTATTATTTGTCCGCTTGGCAAAAGCTGTATTGTTCCGAAATCTACCGCCGAGCTAACCAATTCTTTTTTAGCGTTTACTTCCAAAATTTCTGCATTCATTCGATACCCCATTCGATTTGAGGCGTTAGAGATTGTAAATGCTTGATTTTCAAAGGCTTGTTTACTTTTTTCGGTCAGTAAATCAAATTCGTTGCCTTCGGTGAAGCGGATTATTTTTTTTTGAGACAGGTTGCAAACCTGTCCTACATAAGGCAAAAAATTACAAATTCCCTCCTTTACTGCCAAATATGCTCGGCTGCCAACAATTAATTTCTTAAATCTAAGCACACTACCTGTTTTAACCAAAATTGTTTTCCAGTTTTCTATTGGTTTATTATTGATGGTCGGCGAAAAATCAGCTCCACCTATAATTATGGTACAGTCTTCTTCAAATAATATTTCAGGGGCAGGAAAGTGCATTTCTAGCACTGGTTGGTCTTCGGCATTTTGTAAAGCAATGTTGAGTATTCTTGCCGAAAATCTGTCCATTGCTCCACTTGGATTTACACCCAAATGTCTAAGTCCATTTTTTCCTAAATTTTGATAACTCGTAAGAATCCCTTGCTTTAAATATTTCACTTTTGGGCCATTATTTTTCCTAAAATTAATGATTTTATCTTAAAGATGACTCTCTGATGACTAATTGAGTATCAAGAACAACCGTTTCGGGTTCAATTATATCCGCTTCGAGTTGTTTGAGTAATAATCTGACAGCCTGAGTTCCCATTTCTCGAATCGGTTGACTGATACTCGTCAGCGATGGCGTAAGGTATGTGCAGGCAGGTTCGTTATTAAAACTAACCATGGCTACATCTTCGGGTATTCGTAAGCCACGTTGTTTGAGAGCATACATAGTAGAAAAGGCAATATTATCGCTCATCGTCAAAATTCCGTCGGGTGGATTGCTTTGACTCATCATATTATTGGCTTGTATGATGGTGTTTTCCTGCGTAAAATCACTGTGGCTTACGTACTGTTCTTCATATTGTAGTCCATTTGTTAGGATAGCATCTCGAAACCCATCTAAACGTTGGTTGCTGATTTCGAGATGCGGAGGCCCTGCCAAGCAAGCCAAACGCCGGCACCCTTTTTCAATCATGTGTACAGTAGCCTTAAAAGCTGCTTGTTTGTTATCGACTATTACTTTTGAACTTTCTATTTTATCAGTATATCTATCAAACAAAACCAATGGAATTTGCTTTTTAATCAACCTATTTATATGCTCATAATCGAGCGAATCACGAGCCAAAGAAATAATAAAACCCTCTACTTGGGAGTTGAGCATGTTTTGAATCTGGGCCAACTCTCTGAGATAAGATTCGTTGGTTTGGCAAACCATAACACTATACCCCGCTTGCATAGCTGCCTCTTCGATGCTATTGAGCATTGAAGCAAAGAAATAATAACTCAATGATGGCACAATCACCCCGATTGTCTTGGTACTGTTCCCAACTAAATTTTTGGCCAATTGATTGGGCTGATAGTCCATTTCTTCCGCCATTTTAAGAATGGCGTTTTTGGTATCTGGATGGATTTCTGGCATACCACGCAATGCCCTCGAAACCGTTGATACCGATATATTGAGGATTTGTGCTATATCTTTAATAGTAACCGGGGTTCTACGGTGCATAAATATAACTTTTACAATATTTATTATGATAAATTTAGACAATCAAAACTATCGAAACTACTTCACAAGCGAAATTAATGTAAATTTATAAAGAGTTATCATAAAAATTAAAATTTGTGCAAACGTTTGCGGTTACGTTTGCGGTCACGTTTGCATAGATTAATAAAATAAGATTCAATTAATATTCAATTTTTTCTTTGATAATTAATAATTCAAATATATATTTATAAACATTTATTAAATTCAGTCTTAAATAAATAATTATTTATACTATTAGTGGCAAATAAAAAAATATTTATTTATTGTATTTTTCTAATATATCAAACTTTCATGAAAATGATTAAAATCTATCTTAAAAAGTACTATTTCTCGTTGTTATTGCTTTTGTCCTTCGCCTCATCCGGTCAGCCAAAGCTTGATGTAAAAAAAGAATTTGAATTCGCTGCCAAACAATACGAAGGAATGCTTGCCTCGCACCCAGACCTTACGAAATTTCCGCAATCTACATGGCCAGATGGAAAACCACGTGACATGAAATCTGATTGGTGGTGCAGTGGATTTTTTGGTGGCTCTTTGTGGTACATTTATCAGTATAACAATGAAGCAAAATGGAAAGATGCCGCCGACAAATGGACGATGGCAGTCGAGAAAGAGAAGTTTAACACTCGCACGCATGATTTAGGTTTTATGTTATATTGTCCGTTTGGCAATGGGTATCGACTCACCAAAAATCCTGTATATAAAGATATTATGCTTACAGGAGCAAAGTCCTTAGCAACTCGATTTGATCCAAAAGTTGGTTTAATCAAATCATGGGAAAGTTTTAAGGGTGGCTATAAATACCCAGTCATCATTGATAATATGATGAACCTTGAGTTTTTGTTTTGGGCAGCTAAAGAATCTGGCGACAAAAGCCTATATGATTTAAGCGTAACTCACGCCGATAATACAATGAAAAATCATTACCGCCCTGATTTTAGCAGCTACCACGTATTGCTGTATGGTGAAAATGGAGAAGTATTGGCAAAAAAAACGCATCAAGGAGCAGCCGATGAGTCGGCCTGGTCAAGAGGGCAAGCTTGGGGGCTTTATGGCTATACTGTTATGTATCGTGAAACAAAAGATAAAAAATATCTTGATTTTGCTCGTAATATTGCCAACTTCTATCTCAAAAACCCTACACTCCCCGCCGATATGATTCCGTATTGGGATTTTAGTAAACCGGGCGAAGAGCGTGATGCTTCGGCGGGAGCCATTTGTGCCTCGGCATTATTGGAATTAAGCACTTATGGTGGTAAAGATGCTAAAACTTATTATAATTCAGCTGTCAAAATGCTTGAAACACTATCTACACCAGCATTTAAAGCAGAATTGGGGAAAAATAATCATTTCATATTAATGCACAGTACTGGTCATAAATCTGCTAACACGGAAATTGACGTACCACTTGTTTATGCCGACTACTATTATTTAGAAGGTCTTTTAAGATATGAAGCCTTGAGAACAAAGAAAAAGTTATTTTAACATATAACTAAATCCACACAACCTTACAAAGAGTACCTATCAACATCTATTCAAACTCAAATCTCTTATGAAAAAAAATCTACTGTTCAATCAGTTGATAAATAAGACCGCAAAAAGCAGACTTATTTACACTGTTTTAGCTCTACTCTGCCTGATAAGTAGCTATGCGAATGCCGCTGATATCACGATTACAGGAAAAGTAATTGATGGTGAAAAAGGAGAATCACTTCCCGGAGTGAGTATAACAATCAAAGGTACTTCTCGTGGGGCAACTACTGATAGCAAAGGCGACTACAGCATTAAAGTTCCTAACAAAAACTCGGTTTTAGTATTTAGCTTTTTAGGCTACGAAAGTAAAGAAATTGAAGTTGGAAATCAGACAATTATTAGTGTAAGTATGGTTTCCGACGCAAAATCACTCGAAGAAGTGGTTGTGGTTGGATATGGTACTCAAAAGAAAGTAAACTTGACTGGTGCAGTTTCAACGATTGATTCGAAAGCCATCGAAAACCG
>NZ_JBMLRC010000438.1:37993-40123 GCF_049241225.1 Emticicia sp. | reverse complement strand
GAAAAAAGCCCCTCCGCCCCTAAAGGGGAGCTATTATCAAGACCATTTTCGGTTTTTCCCCATACTTCTTGTCCTATACTTTCTGACATTTTCAAAAAAAGCAACTGTTGTTGGTAGTTCCATTCATAAATGGCGTGGTTGGAATCTAGGCCTTCGTAACATTGTAAACGAATCAAGTTTGTATCCAAAGCCTTTGCCATTACTTTGGCTATTTCGGTTTTTCCTACACCCGCAGGACCTTCAATCAAGAGTGCCTTATTAAGCGTCATCGCCAAAAAGACCGACATCGAAACGTATTCGTCGGTGATATAGCCTTGCGATTGTAGGAGCGATTTGATAGTATCTAAATTCATTGATGAAAGTTACGGGTCTAAGCTATCTCCGATTTTTATGAAAGTTTTATCTCTAAACAAAGAAAACAAAAAAGGCATGGAAAACACAATCTTGCTAACCTTTCAGAGGAAAATAAGTGCGTTTTCGATGCCTTTTTGTGAGGTATTAATTATCCGCAAACGGCCGATAAGGCTCGTTTGGCATATACTCTTGCTAAGTGCTGGCGGTAATCCTCATCGGCATAATGGTCGGCGTTGAGGTTTACGTCAGCAGCAGCTTGGGCCGCAGCCGAGGCGATGTTTTCGGCAGTTGTTGCTTTGCCCGAAATAGCCGCTTCTACATTTCCATCACGGAATGGGCCATCAGAAACACCTGTAAAAGCAACTTTCACATCAGCAACTACACCATTTTCGACTTTTGCCATTGCTGCACAGCCCACAATCGCAAAGCGAGAGGCTGGTTGCATGAATTTTTGGTAAGTCATTTTTGTACCTGCTGCGGGTATTGGTACTTGGATTTCGGTGATGATTTCGCCTTCTTCGAGTGCCGTAGAGAAAAACCCTACAAAAAAATCGACCGCAGAAATGCTTCTTGTATCATCTCCATTCGTAACTACGATTGAAGCATCAGCCGCCAAAAGAGCCGCTGGCCAATCGGCTGATGGGTCAGCGTGAGCGATACTACCACCGATTGTCCCCATGTTTCGTACCTGCACATCGCCAATTACGTCGGCAGTTTCGGTAAAAAGTGGTAGTTTTTCGGCAAGAAGCGATGAGTGTGCTATCTGTCCGTGCGTAGTCATTGCACCGATGCAAATGTTTCCGCCTTCTTCTTTGATATAATTCAAATCAGATAAGTTGGCAATGTCAATCACCATCGAAGGGCTATTGAGGCGTAGCTTCATCGCAGGAATTAGGCTATGTCCGCCCGCCAATATTTTTGCGTCAGGATTCGCCTTCAAAACACTAAGGGCATCACTGACTGAGCTTGCTCTATAATAATCTACTGTATTTGGTAGCATATCAAATTGAACCCCCGACCCCTAAAGGGGAGTTTGTTTTAATGTTTGAAATCCTAAAAACAAGGGTCATTTTCTTAGGATTTAGTACACTTTTAATCAGTAATACTAAAAATTACTCCCCTTTAGGGGCGGGGGGTATTCATTGCTCGCCATACTCTTTGTGGAGTTAATGGCATTTCGAGGTCACGCACGCCTAAGTGCCAAGTAGCATTCATTACGGCGTTTACGACTGCTGGTGTTGAGCCGATTGCACCCGCTTCGCCAGCACCTTTCACACCCAATGGGTTATGCGGACAAGGCGTTGTTTTACGGTCGGTTTCAAACATCGGTAGGTCGTCGGCACGAGGCATGGCGTAATCCATGAATGTTCCAGTGGTCAATTGGCCGTTTTCATCATAAATTACTCCTTCGAGCAATGCTTGGCCAATTCCTTGGGCCAATCCACCGTGAATTTGGCCTTCCACAATCATTGGATTAATTACATTACCCACATCATCAACGGCTACGAAGCGTTTGATAGTCACTTTTCCAGTTTCAGCATCAACCTCCACTACGGCAATATGGCAACCAAACGGATAAGTAAAATTAGCTGGGTCATAGAAGCTCGAGAAGTCGAGACCAGGCTCTAAATTAGCTGGATAAACGTGCGGGACATAAGCCGTAAGGGCAACATCGCCGAAACCAATTGATTTATCTGTGCCTTTTACTGTCCATTTTCCATCGGCAAAATCAAGGTCGTCGGCCGAACATTCTAATTTATGAGCCGCTATTTTTGC
>NZ_JBMLRC010000438.1:21523-37893 GCF_049241225.1 Emticicia sp. | reverse complement strand
CGGCAAAATCAAGGTCGTCGGCCGAACATTCTAATTTATGAGCCGCTATTTTTGCACCTTTTTCAAGGACTTTTTCGATACTTTTTACGATGGCACTTCCACCAACGGCTAGGCTTCGTGAACCGTAAGTTCCCATACCAAAAGCTACGGCATCAGAGTCTCCGTGAATGATTTCGACATCGGCTAACGGAATACCGAGTTTATCGGCTACTACTTGTGCGAAGCTGGTTTCGTGGCCTTGCCCGTGTGAGTGTGAGCCTGTATAAACACTTACTTTTCCTGTGGGTTGAACACGGACTTGTGCCGACTCAAACAAACCTGCTCTTGCACCCAAAGCCCCTACAACGGCCGACGGAGCAATTCCGCAAGCCTCAATGTATGTCGAGAAACCTACGCCTAAAAGTTTGCCGTTTTTACGGGCTTCGGCTTGTTTTTCTTTGAAATCTGCATAGCCGAGCATTTCTAAACCTCTTTCGAGTACGGCATGATAATTTCCACTATCATATTGCAAGGCTACTTGGGTCTGATATCCCGCTTGATTGACACCATCAAACGGAGGGATAAAGTTTTTGAAACGAAGTTCGGCAGGGTCAATGCCCATTTCATGAGCCGATACATCCATTAATCTTTCGAGTAAATAAGTTGCCTCTGGACGACCCGCTCCACGATACGCATCTACGGCTGTGGTATGCGTAAATACGCAAGTCATGTCGAGATGAATTTTTGGCGTGGTATAAACACCTTGCAAGAGTGTTCCGTGCAAATAGGTGGGTACTGCCGAAGCAAACGTAGAAAGGTACGCACCAAGGTTTGCGTAAGTTTTGATGCGAAGCCCGACGATATGTCCATCTTTATCGAAACCCATTTCGGCGGTTGAAACGTGGTCACGACCGTGAGCATCTGTCAGGAATGCTTCTGAGCGGTCAGAAGTCCACTTAATTGGGCGGCGTAGTTGCTTAGCTGCCCAAGTTACCAGAGCTTCTTCGGTGTAATGATAAATTTTACTACCGAAACCTCCACCAACATCGGGCCCCACTACACGTACCTTATGCTCGGGAATACCAAGCACAAAGGCACACATAAGTAGGCGAATTAAGTGCGGATTTTGAGTAGATGTATAAAGCGTATAACGGTCATAGGCCGTATCGTAATCACCGATGTAGCTGCGAGGCTCCATGGCGTTGGGTACAACACGATTATTCGTAAAATCTAATTTTGTGATATGGTGAGCCGAGGCCATTGCGGCATCAACTTCGGCTTTATCGTTTCCGATTTGCCAGTCAAAAGCAACATTGTCGGGGTATTCGTCGTGTACGAGAGGAGCACCAGGAGCAAGGGCTTCTTTGGGGTTTGTTACGGCCTTCAAAACCTCATATTTTACATTAATTGCTTCGGCAGCATCAGCAGCAATTTCTTTGGTTTCGGCCACTACCATCGCTACGCCATCGCCTGCGTGTTTTACTTTATCCAAAACCAAAAGTGGGTGCTTTGGCTCACGCATGGTAGTGCCATCTTTGAAATTGACTTGCCAACCACACGGCACACCGTTGATATTTTCAAAGTCTTTGCCTGTATAAATAGCCACCACACCTTTCATGGCTAAGGCTTCGCTCGTATCAATGCTTTTGATGCGGGCGTGTGCATAAGGGCTACGCAAAATGTAGGCGTGTACCATGCGTGGCAGTACAATATCATCGGTATATCTACCTTGCCCCGTAATGAATCTTTTATCTTCAACCCGCTTGACGGACTGACCTATATATTTATTACTCATAGTTTTTTTAATTAAAAAATTGATAATTGAAAATGAATAATGCAGAAAAAAACAAATAGTAAATGCGTTTCTACTAATCACTTATGTTTTTTCTATAAATTATCCATTATAAATTTTACATTATCCATTAAGCAGGAACAGCTAAGCTGGAACAGCCATTTTTTCGGCGGCGTCTTTGATGGCTTCAACGATATTATGGTAGCCAGTGCAGCGGCAAATATTGCCTTCGAGAGCTTCTCTGATTTCGGTTTCTGATGGGTTGGGGTTATGATTAAGCAAATCAGCGGCTGTCATAATCATACCTGGTGTGCAAAAACCACATTGTAGGCCATGTTTTTCACGGAACGACTCTTGCAATGGATGAAGCTCGTCGCCATTAGCCATGCCTTCGATTGTTGTGATACTCTTACCATCGGCTTGAGCGGCCAACATTGAGCAAGATTTTACGGCTTTTCCGTCGATGTGTACGGTACATGCTCCGCAACTACTCGTGTCGCAGCCTACGTGTGTACCCGTAAGTCCGAGCGTATCTCGTAGGAAATGTACCAACAACGTGCGACCTTCCACTTCTTTCGAGTGTTGAGTGCCGTTTACGGTAATATTAACTGTTTCTGCCATAGAAAATAAATGATTATATGATTTGAATAGAAGATTAATGATTCTGTAATTCTTTCTCGAAATTTGAGAAGAATTGCTTCGTAAGTGTATTGGCTACGCCACTCATCACACGGTTTCCTGTACGAGCCAAAAGCCCCGACATATTGGCTACGCCATCAAACGACAACTCGGTTTCGTTATTCTCGGTAGGCTTCATGAGCATCTTAATATCGGCCTCTACATTTCCGATTTTGCTATTTTGCGTTACTTTCAGCACAAAACTTTCGTGTTCTACTTTGTCTGTCAACTCGGCAGAACCTTCAAATTTGCCATGAACTGGCCCGATTTTAATTTCGGCAATGGCTTTGTATAAATCGCCAGATTCTTGTTCAAGACGAGAAATACCGGGAGTAACTTTTGCCAAAAACTCCGGGTTCAGAATTAAATCCCATATTTTTTGTACGGGTGCCTGTAAAACATGCGAACCTGTAAGTTCCATAATTTTATTATTTAAGTTTTAGAGGAAACAGGATTAAATGTTGCTTTAAATAAGATAATTTTTTCTTTGTATTTTACAAAAATATCGAGAAAACAGCGAAGGCTGATAGAAGAATTGTATAAAAGAATGTAAGTATTCTATCAAAAATACTGAGAGAATAGGAGTGATTTGGAAGGAGAAGAAGTTCTTTATAAGCAAATAAAGGTATTGGCTTTTGAGTTTCTACGTGTAAAGCCATCTGCAAGAAGCAGAAAACCGAGAGAAGTTAAAACTTTACCAAACGTAAAAAGTAATTCGGGTTGAGAATTGAGGACAAAGAAACAGTTATACACATAGATATCTACTAATACTATAAGTATTGAGCCCATTGTGAGTTCAAACCATGTACGTTTGAATGGTTTGGTAGTTAAGCAGCTAAAAAATATCATAGCTACTGTCAATAATATAAAACTAATCAGTATTACAAAGGTAAAGGGACGAGTAAAAAAATAATATTCGTATATTTCAAAACTTGCAATCGAAAAGCCCATAAAAACTAAAACAGAAAGTCCGATAGCAAAAGCCCAGACGGTAGTTGAAATTTTATCATAAGCGATCCGACATTTTATAAAAGCTGCTATAAGAATGCCGTACGAAATTGTATTATTAATGACAATCACCAAAAATTGATTATCGGGATGAATAACGTAATAATATATTTCAGGAATGATGGATGATAATAGAAAAACAATAAAAATTTTAGGAGGAATTATGCGTTTCGAGGGAAACAGCAAGTATCCTAATAAAAAAACTGTTGGTGCTTGATTGAGTATTTTTGCTAACAGTACCTCGTCCCATTTTAAATAAGTCGTTACTGGAAGATACTGAAAGAAAGGGCCAGTGATCAGTACGATTATCAAGTAAAATGTAACAAAATTAGCAGTCATAGGTTAATTTTAGCAAATGTATCAGACAAAAGTATGACCATTCACGAGAAGTACAAAATTAATTTTCATAAATAGGTTTTGGCCTAAATTTCAGTCGATTTCCATCTCTTCCTGAGAAAAATGCACGGATTTCGGCACAAACCGAAAGTGCAATTTCTTCGGGAGTAGCTGCACCAATGTCAAGTCCAACGGGGCTGTAAATGCGTTCTTCTTGTTGGGGAGTCAGAGAAGAGCCTTCTTCGTTCATTCTGTCATACATTTTTATCGTACGTTTTTTTGGGCCTAAAAGTCCGATGTATTTAATGTTGGTTTTCAATAGCATTTGCAGATTTCGGTAGTCGGTTTCGTAATCGTGGCACATCGAAATAGCCGCTGTGAAATCATCGATTTCGGGTTGATGGTCTTTCGGAACAACCGCATCGGCCATTTCGGAAAGAGAAGCGTGCATTTTAGCTGGATTACAAACCGAAATCACTCGCCAACCGAGTTCTTTGGCCACTCGTACCATCGGATAAACATCATAATTGCTACCAAAAACATATAATTGAATAGCTGGAGGAATGACTTCTAAAAAAAGTGTAAGTTTTGTGCCATTTTCCAGAGTATATTCTTTCGAGCTTGATTTGGTTGTATTAAGTGCTTCTTTAATAGCAGGAATTAAGCTTTCGTTGAGCTGCGATAAAGGGAAGATTTCTGTGAAATGTGCTTCATTATCAAATCTAAATACATTTCCAAGAGCAATACTTTCGTGTGCCTTGCTGATGCCCGTAACGGTAACTACCAAATTAGGCGTACGCTGGTCGATACAGCTTTGGAGTTGTCGGACAGCATTGTTAGGGTTTTGTGGGTCGAGGGGTGTAATAAGCACATCAATGATGCCATTGCAGCCGAGACCAACACCAATCTGATAAGGGTCGTCGTCGGTAGTATCATAAGTAATAAGCGTAGCTTTGTTTTGTGACATCGCCAAACGAGCTTTTTTCAAAGCATCACCTTCTAAACAACCGCCACTGATTCCGCCAATCCATTCGCCTGACTCTAATACTAACATTCTGGCTCCCGTACGGCGGTAAGACGAACCTTCAACTCTCACAACTGTTGCCAATGCGGCTTGGGTTTTACTAAAATCTATGTTTTGATAGGCTTCCGTAATTTGCTTAATTTCTTTCATGTATATTCTGTAAAAAGGCATTTTTTCAATTGTTTTGTAGAACAAGTTTTCAACTTGTTCCTTGTACTCAGCAGAAACAATATAAAAAATTGTTCTACTTCATTTTTTCTACGACGCTCACTACGTGCCTAATGGCTAAATCAATATCACTCTCTTGGGTCATTCGGCCCAAACTAAATCTGACTGAACTATAAGCCGATTCATCATCAAGCCCCATTGCTATTAATACATAACTTGGCTCAGTTGAGGCCGAATTACAAGCCGAACCATTTGAAACCGCAATTTCGTTGAGATTCATCAATAATTGTTCACCATCAATCTTTCCAAAGCTAATATTGGTTGTGTTGGGTAATCGGTTTTGCAGATTTCCATTTAGTTTTGCCGAGGGAATTTGCTTTAAAATACTACTTTCAAGCTTATCTCTGAATGCTGAAAGCCTTTTTACTTCCAAGCTCATTTCTTCTTGGCAAATCTGGGCTGCTTCGCCCAAACCTACAATTCCTGCCACATTGAGTGTTCCCGAACGCATTCCTCGCTCGTGTTTACCTCCATCTTGTTGGGCAGTGATATTGAGTTTTTTTCTGATGTATAAAGCCCCAACGCCTTTTGGTCCATAAAGTTTATGTCCCGAAAAGTTAAGTAAATCAATTTCATCTTCCAGCACATTTATCGGAATCTTTCCTACTGCTTGCGTAGCATCGGAATGAAACAAAATGCCGTATTGATGAGCTATCTCGGCAATTTGTTTGATGGGGTAAATTACGCCAGTTTCGTTATTCGCCGCCATGACCGAAATCAGAATTGTTTCTTTTTTGATGGATTTTTCAAGATTTTCTAAAGAAATATTGCCTTCCGAGTCAACATCTAAGTAAGTCACGTCTGCCCCGATTTTTTCTAAATGCTGACAAGTATCTAAAACGGCCTTGTGTTCAGTCTTTATTGTAACAATATGATTCCCTTTATGACGAAATGCCTCAAAAACACCTTTGATAGCCAAATTAACTGCTTCGGTTGCCCCGCTCGTAAAAATGATTTCTTTTGAAGTACAACCCAATAAATCAGCCACTTGTTGACGAGCCGTATCAACGGCCTCAGCGGCTTTCCAGCCGTAGGCGTGCGAGCGACTGGCCGCATTGCCGAAGTGTTCGGTCAGATATGGTATCATTGCCTCCAAAACTCTTTTGTCGAGTGGAGTGGTGGCGTTATAATCCATATAAATTGGGTATTTTATCATCTACTTGGTTTACTTAATTTTTCTTCTAACGAATATTTAATCAACAATTAATCGTGATTTTGTAAAATTATTATTAAAATTGTACTAATAATTATTCTAATATTTATACGAAATAAACATATATCTTAGTTTTCAGTTTGAACAATCGTATAAATTAAGAGAACTATTCTATCAACCTTTGGCAATGGAACCTTATTTTAATATCAGCTACCATCAACAAAACCGCAAATTAGTCGATTTGGTTGAGAATCGAACAGCTTATACGTTGAATAATGCTGAATTGAATATCTATGAAACCCATAAAACGGCCGAAAAAGTTGCTTTGCAATTTACAAATCCTGTTTTGGCCAGTATGATTAGAGGCAAAAAAGTGATGCACCTCACAGATTTGCCATCGTTTGATTTTCTACCTGGCGAATCTGTAATTGTGCCGAGTCACGAAATCATGCAAATAGATTTCCCCGAAGCCAAAGAAGACAACCCCACACAATGCTTGGCTTTGGCCATTTCGCAGCCACAAATAAAGAAAATAACCGATGAACTGAACGAACATTTCCCGCTTGTCGATGATAAAAATGGTTGGAATTTTACAGAATCGAACTTTTATCTGACCAACGATAATGGTATCAATCATTTGGTTTCGCACTTAATTTATATTTTTACCGAAAATAATAAAGCCAAAGACGTATTTGCTGATTTAGTGCTGAAAGAGTTGATAATCAGGCTTATGCAAACAAAAGCCCGAACAATTCTGCTCGAAAACTTCCAGCAAAATATCAATACAAATCGACTTTCGTATGCGGTAAAGTATATCCATGATAATTTATATCGAACACTATCAGTCAAGGAGTTGAGCGAGAAAGCTTGTATGAGCGAGCCTAATTTTTATAGGTGTTTCAAACAACAGTTTGGTATTTCGCCAGTAGAATATATCAACCAAAAACGTATCGAACTGGCAAAAAAATTGCTTCAAACCATCGAGACAAATATTGCTGATATTTGTTTTTCGTGCGGTTTCAATAATCACAATCATTTCATTAAGACCTTCAAAAAATATACACAAACTACGCCCGCCAATTATCGAAAAAAATTCTTGAACGATATTTCGGTAGGCAGTCTGAAAAATCTTCCACTCGGATATGTACTGAATAGTCAAGCTTTTTGATTTTTTCGTGCAGTAAAACTCTCTGAGTACAAATACTCTAAAATTACTCTGCTGGTTTTGTTATTTGTTTTGAAAAATTTTAATTTTTCCAAGAAAATCCAAACTTTATTCGGTTAAATCATCAAAGTGCAGTATGTTTTTGCGTATTTTGCTTATTCAAAACCATAATACTTGCACAAGAATGTCAAAAAACTCAATCGAATCGGTTTTTACACAAGAGGTTCATAACAAATATCTTGTATTCAATACGCTTTTTTCGAGGCTGCCTTACGATAAAATGGCTAAGATTGGCCAGTTGATGCCTTTTTTACATGATTTATCAGAAGCAGGTTTTGAACAAGGTAAAGAACCCAAAGAAATCATCAATCTTTTCTTTAGTCAATACACCTCCATCAAAGACGAAAAAGAAAAAATCGACCTGTTGTTTCGCTTCATCACCTACATTGAGCGTCAGGTAGTTTTGTTTGATAGTATTGAAGATTCGGCTTTTGAGAAACTTACTCCGCTCAACGGAAAAGGTACATTGCAAAGCACGCTTGATTTGGCGGTTCAGCAAAACAAACTTGAAGAAGTGAAAGAAAAACTCAAGAACTTTAAGGTTCGAGTTGTTTTCACGGCACACCCAACGCAATTTTACCCGAATAGCGTTTTGCGTATTATTCAAGATTTGGAGGAATTAATCCCGAAAAATGATATCAACGGCATTGATGCTCTTTTGCAGCAGCTTGGTAAAACGCCATTTATCAATGACCAAAAACCTACACCACTCGAAGAGGCACAAAGTATTATATTCTATCTTCGCCACGTTTACTACCAAGTAATTGGCGAGATTCATCAGAAAATCAACAATTATCTTCAAAACGAAGAATCAGATTTTAGTCCAGTTCTCGAACTTGGCTTCTGGCCAGGTGGCGACCGTGACGGAAATCCGTTCGTAACGGCCGAAATCTCGAAGAAAGTTTCGCAAGAATTACGCACAAGTATCTTGAAATGCTATTATAATGATTTCAAAATTGTTTGTCGTCGTCTGACACTCAAAGGTATCATGCCATTATTGACCCAAATCAGTAATCGTATCTATACCAACATGAATGGCCTGAAAAACGACCTAACACTTGAAGAATTATTGGCGTCGTTGTATGAAGTGCGTGAACTACTTATCACGAAGCATAATTCGATTTTCTTAGACCTTTTCGATAGATTTATCCAACAAGTAAAACTTTTCGGCTTACATTTCGCCAGCTTGGATATTCGTCAAGATAGTAGTATTCACGAAAAAGTAATGGAGGAAATCAGCCAGAAATATGCGATTTCACCAAAACCATATTCAGAATGGACACACGCCGAAAAACTTCATTTCTTGACCGAAAAAGAACTCTTAATCAACGAAGATGATTTTGAAGACGCTCTCACGAAAGATACTTTCAGAACAGTAAAAGCCATTCAAGAAATTCAGACCTTAAATGGTGAAAGAGCTTGCCATAGATATATTATCAGTAACTCTACATCGATGTTTTCGGTGTTAGAGGTGTTGGCCTTATTCAGATTCTGCGGTTATAAAGAAGCTGATGTGAAAGTTGATGTCATGCCATTGTTTGAAACCATCGAAGGGCTTGATAATGCACAGTCCACGATGGCGGCTTTGTATCAATTACCGTTTTATAATAGCCATTTGACTAATCGTAAGAATTATCAAGCTATTATGCTCGGTTTCTCTGATGGCACAAAAGATGGTGGTTACGTAAAAGCAAACTGGGAAATTTACCAAGCAAAAGAGAAACTTTCGAGAGTATCGAAAAAGAATCAAATTGATGTCGTGTTTTTTGATGGTCGTGGAGGCCCACCCGCACGTGGCGGTGGAAAAACGCATCAATTCTATGCGTCGCAAGGCCCGACAATTGCCAATAACGAAATTCAGATTACGATTCAAGGGCAAACTATTACTTCGATGTACGGCTCAAGAGCTCAAGCGATGTATAATTTTGAGCAACTGATTTCGGCAGGAATTATCAACGATGTTTTCCAAGATGATAGGTCGATTATTGATAAAAAAGAACGAAATCTGATTGATGAGTTGGGTGAAGAAGGTGTAAGAAAATATTTTGAATTGAAAGAACATCCACAGTTTGTGTCGTATCTCGAAAACAAGAGTCCGCTCAAATACTATGGTTTGACAAATATCGGTAGCCGCCCAAGTAAACGCAGTTCAGGTAAAAAATTGACACTTTCTGACCTCCGTGCGATTCCGTTCGTGGGTTCGTGGAGCCAGTTAAAGCAAAATGTACCGGGGTATTTTGGTTTTGGTTCGGCTTTACAAAAAGTTATTGAAGAAGGTCGCTTAGAAGATTTGAAATCGCTTTACCAAAGTTCGTTATATTTCAAGACCTTAATGGAAAATAGCATGATGGCTTTGACCAAAACTTATTTTCCACTGACCAACTACATGAAAAATGACCCAGAATATGGCGATTTTTGGAAGATTCTCTACGAAGAATATCTCTTGACGGTAAAAAATATGCTTTTGGTTTCGGGTCAGAAAGTTTTGATGGAAAGCGAGCCACTTGGCAAACTTTCGATAGATTATCGTGAGCATATTGTATTACCACTACTCACGATTCAGCAATATGCCTTACAGAAAATTGAAGAAACAACCGACGAAACAACTCGATTAGTTTACGAAAAAATGGTCACTCGCTCGTTGTTTGGAAATATCAACGCCAGCAGAAATTCGGCGTAAGTTTCTGATATATTTAGCAACAAAAAGGAGTTTTTCATGCGAAAAACTCCTTTTTTGTTGCCTTTTCTATTGACTCACCGTCTATCGACCATGGACTCTTATCAGTCACACCCCAAAATAAAAGCCTTAAAAACTGCTCCAGATTTTGCTTCAAAACCTGGTAAGAGTTCTACTTTAGTTTTGGCGTTATAATCAATCTTTCCGCTAAGCTGTATAATCTGATTACTCTGAATTGATTGTTTACTCGCATAAGCAGACTCGGCCGCATTCACCGAGCCATTCAAAGATAAACTATTCGGGAAACAAGAAGAAACAATAATAGATTGTGGCGAAGAAGCAGAACTTATGCAATGTAAAGTTTTACACTGAACCGTATAGGCTGCCGTTGCAGCAGGAGCAAAAGTAAGCGGATTTACGTTCGCACCCGTTGACCAAACATAACTTCCATTACAGTTGGCTCCTGTAAGTGTTAGATTTTCGTTAGGTCTTACTTGTGTAGCCGAAGTCGTAAAAGTTGGATTGGTTGCTAATGCAAAGCTCGTCAAATCAATAACAGGACTAAAAAGCACTTTTTTTGAAGTTTTTCTAACATTCGCAGCTATTCTTGCCGCTGAAACATTAATAGTCGCAACACTATCCAGTGTTCGCCAATTAAGATTTTCATAGCCAGCTGGCGGAATATTAGTGTATTGACAACAACCGCTGTAATTAAAGCCTATCGACTCTGAAACAGTATTTTGCCTACTCGACCACGCATATTTACTGTAACCAGATGCTACATTCAATGAAATAGGTGTAGAAGGAGTATTAGAATTACAAGTCAATGAAACGGCAAGTAGGGGAGAAGCCATCATTGGTGTTGAATTACTAAAGAATGTACTATCCAAACTCGCATCCCAGGCATTGGCAAATTCAATCTGCCCGGCGTATGTATCAAAGTGAATACCATCTGTTCTGTTTGTCGGGCCATTAATATTATCTGTATTTGGACCAGCAAAAACATCAGACACCGCAGGATAACTACTATTGAAACCAGATATAAGTGTATTTTGACCAATAATTGGCCCTTCATGGGGATTTGGATTTCTTGATGCCCTTGCAACTACCCACGCTAAACTATTGTGTTCTGTATTTTCACGAGTTTTGTAGATTACATTTCTTATATTTTCATAATATGGTACAAAAAAAGTTTCAGGGTCGCTTTCTCCCTGATGCCACAGCACACCACGAAGTCCGGTGAGGCTGCCATAATAAGCCACACTATTTTCTAATGCACGATAAGGGGCCCCTAAATCTTGGCGTTTCCAGCTTTCTCCGTTATAAGGCAAGCCTTGAGCAGATTTGCTCCAGTTTTCACTTGATGTTCCACCATGACCTGCTCCATAAAATAAAATTGGAACCCCTAATCTACTTGCTAATAAATCACCCAACTTCCCCCATGCCCAAGGAACATAGTGAAAAGGTCCAATCTTCCCCGAATCACCAAGCATTTTTGAGAAACCAATGGGTAATCTGTTATAATCAGTGAGATTGTCACTATAATTAATTGAATTTACTCTATCGTCGGTAGCAGGAGTACTTACTCCCGCACCACCTTGAGCATTAGATTGCCCAGCAATGGCAAAAACTTCACCCACACCAACTTTTTGGAGAGTTTTGGTATCAACTAATACATTGTTTTTGTAAGCTCTTACTTCTAAACTATACCAACCGCCAGCTGCAGCAAGTGTACCATAAAAATACCCATTACTCGGATTGGTTTGTATAGTTGTCCAAGCGGTGGTTGTGCCGCCTTGTTGTGCTACTACTCTCGCATCAATCCTGTCGATGGCAGAATAATAGGTGCCAGCAATATTTATCTGAGCTTGATTTGAATTATTACGCTGAAATATCATTCGCTCAACGGGGTGCGAAATGGCAATTTGAGAGAAAGCTTTAAAAGAAAAAATACACAGCATACCTAAAAGGATGGTGTATCTTTTGATTATCATTTTTGAGAACATTATTGTGAAATTTTACTCAGGCTATTTTCAATTCTAACGAAATAGACTGATGTTTCGCTTAAAATATTATACAAATTTGGTAAAAATCAGTTAGGAAATGAAATTTTACCCATGCTAACGCTCGGAACACCTTTACGTGAACCAAAATCTGTTCTCCCACCCGCAATGGCTTCATTGGCAAGAGTTGCGAACAAAACCGCCTCTTTAGCATCGCCCGAAATACCTAAATCATCGGTTTTTTGAAAATCGAAATTTGGTAAAAGTTCTCGTAAATTGCTCATAATTAGAGGGTTATGGACACCTCCGCCACTTCCGTAGATACCCCCAGCCTGCCCTAAAGGGGAGTTTTTTAGAAACTGTAAAATTGCCTCAGCAATGGTTTCGGCTGAAAAACGGCATAAAGTTGCCAAAATATCTTCGTGCGAAAGTTCAAGTGTTTGGCTTTTCTCTTGAGCGTTTTTCAGATATTGAAGATTGAATAATTCGGGGCCAGTTGTTTTTGGAAGAGGTTTTGAGAAGAAATCATTACTTTTCAGTGCCGTAAGTAAGTCTTGATTTACTGTTCCTGTTTTTGCAATCTTTGCATCTTCATCGTAAGGTAAGCCAAAATGTTTTTTCACATACGCATCAATCAATGTATTGCCTGGGCCTGTATCTGTCGCAAAAACTTCGTTTGCATCCAAATTTCCTGCTAAATACGTAAAATTGGCGATTCCTCCCATGTTCAACAAAATTCTGTTTTCGTCACGTTTTGAAAAAATCAAGTAGTCACCGTAAACTGCCAGTGGAGCTCCTTCTCCGCCTGCTGCACAATGTTTTTGACGAAAATCTGAAAACGTGATGATACCTGTTTTTACGGCAATATGGTCGCCATCACCAATTTGGAGCGTTGCGTTCGGGAATTTTTCGAGTCCATGAAGGATTTTTGGAGCATGAAAAACTGTTTGTCCATGACTGGCGATTAGGTCCACATTATTGGCAGAAATATTCCATTTTTTCAAACAATCATTAATGATTTCTGCGTGAAGATTCCCAATCCAAGGGTTCAGCACGCAGAGTTGTTGAAACTCTATGGTTGATTTAGCAAAAACCTTTCTGATTTCATCCTTAATATCTTCATCAAAACCGACGGTTTCAAAGGCTACGATGCTTACTTCGGTATCTCCGCCACTGCCTCGAAATTTGCATAGTGCCACGTCAAGTCCATCCATCGAAGTGCCTGACATTAAGCCAATTATCAAACGTTCTTCTTTTTGGGCTATCTTATAAAGTTTGTCGATGTTTTGGTTCATTATGTCTATTTTTAATGCACAAAGCTAAGGTTTTTAGCCTTGATTAAAAAGATTTGCGAGATTTACAGATATTTGGCAACTTTCAGATTTGATGGCTTTGCAAAATTTTTCAAATCTTTATTTACTATTTTTGATAAATCATTATTCAACCTTCTCCAAAAGTATGACAAAAAGACATTTACTATTCCCCATTGCTCTATTATTTGCCATCGTTGCTTGCCAACGCACTTTAACACATACACCCATTGCACCGCCTGATGAAGTTGATTATAAAATCGACCGACTCGAAAGTGAAATTGTGAATTATGAGAAAAAAGATGCCGAAATTGGCTTAGAAAAATTGCAAGGACAAACCATTTTCTACGGAAGTTCGAGTATCAGACTTTGGAAAACATTGAAAGAAGATTTTTCTCCGCTTTCGGTCATTAATCATGGTTTTGGGGCGGCTACTTTTCCCGAAATGACTTATTATGCCGAACGAATGCTCGTGCCGTATAAACCAAAAACCATTGTACTGTACTGCGAAAATGACCTTTTTATCGGAAAACCTCAACGAACTTCTGAGCAAGTATTCGATAATTTTGCCGAATTGGCTACTTTGATTCAAAATCGACTCCCAAAAACGAAAGTTTACTATATTTCGATGAAGCCTTCGATTTCAAGAAAAACCGATTGGCCGAAAGTAGCCAAAGCTGATGCCATGATTGAAGATTATATCAAAAAACATAAAAACTTTACGTACATTGATATTCGCCCTGCGATGTATCGCCCGAATGGCAGTATCAATGGTGATTATTTCGTGGGCGATGGCTTGCACATGAAACCCGCAGGATATGAGGCATGGACAAAAATTATTAGACCATATTTAGTAAAATAATTAAACAAGTCTGGAGACTTGTACTACAAAAATATTCAACCCTAAAATCATATTTTCAATGAAAAAACTCGTTTATATTCTCTCCTTTTTGCTTGTCAGTAGTTTGGCTTTTGCCCAACCTGCTACACAAATGATAAAAGTAATGGTTGCACCTGACCACGATGATTGGACTTATAAAATTGGCGAAAAAGTAACTTTCTCAGTAACTATTCTGAAATGGGGAAATCCTTTAAAAAACACCAAAATTACTTACCAAATCGGGCCAGAAAAGTTTGAAACAAAGAAAGATAGTGCAGTTTTAAAAGACGGCGTGATAAAACTTGATGGTGGAACAATGACAACTTCGGGCTTTTTGCGTTGTACGGTCATAGCCAAAGTTGATGGAAAAGAATACCGAAATCTGGCAACGGCCGCTTTTGAACCCGAAAAGATTCAACCAGCAGTAGAAATGCCAAGTGATTTTAATGAATTTTGGAACAAAGCAAAGGCAAATCTCGCCAAAGTACCGATGGATGCAAAAATGACTTTGCTTCCCGAACGATGCACCGAAACTGTGAATGTTTATCACCTCAACCTTCAAAATTATAAAGAAGGTGGCACAACTCGCTTATATGGCATTTTGTGTGTACCGAAAAAAGAAGGAAAATATCCAGCCTTGTTGCGTGTGCCAGGTGCGGGCGTGCGTCCGTATGCGGGTGATGTCAGAACTGCCGAAAAAGGAATAATAACTTTAGAAATTGGCATTCACGGAATTCCCGTGACGATGGATTTGGGCGTTTATACCGACTTGGGAGCGGCCGCACTTAGTGGTTATTGGGCTTATAATTTAGATAATCGTGACCAATATTATTATAAAAAAGTATTTATGGGTTGTGTGCGTGCCAATGATTTTTTGGTAAGTTTACCACAATTTGATGGCACAAATTTGGCCGTAGCTGGCGGAAGTCAAGGCGGGGCTTTGTCGATTATTACGGCTGCTCTTGATTCTCGTGTAAAATGGGCGGCTCCGACTTACCCAGCAATGTCCGACATGGTTGGTTATCTGAAAGGCCGTGCGGGCGGTTGGCCACATATTTTTGATAAAAACAATCCGCACCATAATACCGAAGCTAAAATCAAAACTGCGGCCTATTATGATGTGGTAAATTTTGCCAAAAACCTTAAAGTTCCGTGTATTTATTCGATGGGATTCAATGACGAAACTTGTCCACCTACTTCAATGTGGGCTGCGTATAATTCGATTTCTTCGCCAAAAGAATTAAAATTATACCAAGAAACAGGTCATTGGACTTTTCCCGAAGAAAATGAAGTTATACAAAATTGGTTACTCGATAAATTAATCAAGAAATGAAATTCACCGCTTTTCCAGTAGTCAGATACTTGCTGTTTTTTATTTTGGGGATAACTGCTTTTTTGTTCATGCAGTCGGAAGATACTACTTTGCCATTTTCTCCAACAAATATCTATTACTTGATTGGCTGTTTATTGATTGTTTTCATCGCTTCAATTTTTACGCAAAAACCTATTCTGCGTGGAACAACACTCATGCTTATAATCTTCTTGGCTGGTTGGTTGCTTACTTATCAGAAAACCGCTATCAATCAGTCAAGACATTATACTAATTTGCCACAGTTTACTCATTATCAAGCTGTTATTATTTCAAATGCTGAAACAAAACCCAAAACCTACAAAGTTGAAGCAGAAATAAACGCCATAAAAGTTGATGGTAAATGGCAAAATTCTACGGGTAAAACACTCCTTTATTTCAACCTACAAGAATCGGAAAAACCACAATATGGCGATGTTTTTTTGATAAAAGATATGCCTCGTGAGGTAGAAGCACCGAAAAATCCCGAAGAGTTTGATTACCGACGTTTTTTACAAAACAAAGGCGTTTATGCTCACCATTTTTTGTGGGGACAAGAATATATCAAAATTGGTCACGAAGCACCTTCTAAAATTTTGGAGTTTTCCTATAAAGCCAATCAATATGCCGATAGCGTTTTTAAAGCTCGAATTCAAACGCCCAACGAATATGGCGTTGCGAGTGCGATGGTTGTTGGTTTGCGTGATGATATTGATAATGACTTACTCG
>NZ_JBMLRC010000438.1:9001-21423 GCF_049241225.1 Emticicia sp. | reverse complement strand
GGAATATTGTTTTTGTTGCTCGGCTGGATACTGGGTTGGATAAAAAAGCGTGGAAAATACGGCAAACAAATCTTTGCGGCTGTTGTGATTCTGCTTTTGTGGGGATATGCTGTTTTTACGGGACTCTCCTCAACTGTGCTTCGGGCAACGGTTATGTTTTCAATTATTCAATTAGCACCAGTCTTCAATCGCCAACAGAATATTTATAATACACTTGCCATTTCGGCACTTTTACTGCTTTGTTGGAATCCCTATTGGTTGGTTGATGTAGGTTTTCAGTTATCGTATTTGGCCATTATTGGCATTGTTTTCTTGTATCCTTATCTCAATCAACTTGCTACGCCCAATAATCTGATTATCAGAAGTTTGTGGGAAGGTACTTGCGTTTGTTTCTCGGCACAGTTGTTTACTTTTCCGTTGAGCGTTTATTATTTTCATCAATTCCCGACATTTTTTCTTATTGCCAATCCATTTGTGGCGTTTTTCTCGTTTGCGGTTTTGCCTGCGGGTTTGCTTTTATTGATGATTGCTCCGATTCCTGTTTTATCAGATATTGTTACATTTATCTTAAAATATTCACTCGTTTGGCTGAATAAAAGCGTTTTTTTCGTAGAAAAACTGCCTTTTGGTACGCTGAAAGGTTTTTCGATGTCGATTCCCGAAATGCTGTTTTTGTACGCAACAATCCTGCTAATTATTCTCTTTTTTCTCCGCTCCGAAATCAAATATCTACGAGTTAGTTTATTGATTATGAGCGTTTTAGTTTGTCTGAATATTGCTGAAGATTATTTTCAAAGTAATCAAAAAGCCCTGACTTTTCATTTTATTCCTAAGAAATCTGGTATTAGTATTATTGATGGAAAATCGGCTACGTTCATTGCTGATACAGCTCTGCTCAACAGCAAGAAAATCTATGATTTTCATCTCAAAAACTATTATGATAAACACGGAGTTGTCAATCAAAACGAATTGGTTTTGAATCAGTACGCCAACAAGCAAGGCGTAACTTTTCTGGATTTTGAGGGAAAACGAATCTTGTGGTTACAACAAAAATTCAACGGAAATTTGCAAGGAAACGCCGATTATGTATTGCTTTCAAACAATGCTATTCGGAAACTAAATCCAGCTTTCAGTAAATTTCAAACAGGTCTAATCATTGTCGATGATTCCAACAAACGATACGTGGTAGAAAACCTCAAACACCAAGCCGATAGCCTACACCTCAATCTTATTTCTTTGTACGATACAGGTGCTTTTTCGATTAATGAATAATTACAATTTTTAGAACTTCCAAATGCTTAAAACTTACCTTTCTAATACTCTTTTTATTGCTTTCATTGCTCTAAATTGTTTCGCCCAAGAAGCTGATTCTACCAAACAACTCAACGAAGTTGTGGTGCGAGGTTTTGAAACCGAACGCAAGTTGAGTGAAACTGCCGCATCGGTTAATGTGCTTACTATCAAAGATATACAACGTTTTGAAAATACTTCGCTTGTACCAGTTTTCAATACTTTGCCAGGTGTACGCATGGAAGAACGCTCGCCTGGGAGTTATCGTTTGGCCATTCGTGGAAGTTCGCTGCGTTCGCCTTTTGGGGTTCGGAATGTAAAAGTTTATTGGAATGATATTCCGCTGACCGATGGAAATGGCAATACTTTTCTGAACTCGCTCGATATGAACACAATCGGCAATATCGAAGTAATTAAAGGTCCTGCAGGAAGCGTTTACGGAGCAGGAACGGGCGGAGTTGTGCTACTCGGAGGAGCAAAAGCCGATGGAAATAATACCCGAAAAGGACATACGAATTATATCAACACTGGTGTGGCTTATGGTAGTTATGGCTTGCAAAATAGAAATGTTTCGTGGAATGTGGCTTCCGAAAAAGTTAATTCAGTGCTGAGTTATGCCCACGCCCAAACCGATGGCTATCGACAACATAGTGCGGCCGTGCGTGATGTACTAAGTTGGCGTTCGAGTTATTTTGTTTCACCCAATAAAACCTTAAATATCAGTACTTTATATTCGGATATTAAATACCAAACCCCAGGCGGATTGAATCAAACACAGTTTGAAAAAGACCCAAGTCAGGCACGTTTGGCAACTGCAACTCTGCCAAGTTCGATTCAGCAAAAAGCAGGAATTTATCAGAAATTATTCAATATTGGGGTTTCGCAAGAATACCGTTTGAATGCTCATTGGACAAACGTAACGAGTATTTACGGAACAGTTTCCGAACTACGAAATCCATTTATTACGAATTATGAAATCCGCAACGAACAAACTTTTGGCGGACGGACCCGCATGAACTATTCGTTTGATTTAGGCCAACTAAAAAATCGCTTCACAGTGGGTGGTGAACTCCAAAAATCGGCTTGGGTGATTCGTAATTTTGGAAATAAATCAGGCGTAATCGATACTTTACAGACCAATGATAATGTAGCAGCTTGGAATTATTTTTTGTTTGGTCAGCTCGAAACCGACTTACCGCAAAACTTTATCCTGACGATTGGCGGAAGTTATAATCGTTTCAAATATGATTTTACTCGCTTGTCGGATGCTCCGAAAATAAAGCCAATTTCTGAATTATTGCCAGCGGCATTTTTGCCAAGAATTGCCCTTTTGAAGAAAATACAAGATAAAATCTCGGTTTTTGCGAGTGTGAGTAGTGGTTTTTCTCCGCCAACCGTTACGGAATACATCAGCGGTTATCAGAATAGCTCTTTCGTGCCTTCGCTCGCTCCCGAAAAAGGTATCAACTACGAAGTCGGTACTCGTGGAAATCTCCTGAAAAAACGAATTAATTTTGATATCACGGCTTATTCATTTCGCCTAAAAAATACCATCGTTCGCCGTACCGACAATGCAGGAAGAGAGATTTTTACAAATGCGGGAAGTACGCTTCAAAATGGACTTGAATTATTGTTAAATAGCTTGATTATCAAGCATATAGATAAAGAATTTATTCAAGAATTGCGAGTTTTCACGAGTTATACTCTCAATGATTATAGCTTTAAAAACTACCTCCAACTCAAAACCGATTTATCGGGCAATGCACTCACGGGTGTGCCTCGTCAAGTGTGGGTTTCGGGCGTAGATTTACAAACAAAAATGGGCTTTTACCTCAACTCAACCCTCAATTTCACCGACCGAATTCCGTTGACTGATGCCAACACGGTTTATGCCAATTCTTATAAATTATTGAATGCCAGAATAGGCTATCGTAAAAATTTCGAGCGAATTGGCTTGAATATTTACACCGCCGGCGATAATCTACTCAATGAAGTATATAGCCTCGGCAACGACATCAACGCCGTAGGAAATCGCTTTTTCAACACCGCAGCTCCAAGAAACTGGCAGTTTGGAGCGAGTTTGAGTTTATTTTTGTAAGATTTGTAGCACAAGGTTGTTCGCCAATTCGACTCTAATTTGTTTCGTTGTATGACAGCATAGAGTCGGAGTTGCGAACAACTTGGTGCTACAAACGCTAAATATACTTCGATAATTTTAGTGTTTGATGTATATACACTAAACCTTAAATATCATTTTCTTTTTATCGAAAAGTACCAAAATTACGAACCAAATGAGCAGGTATGTCAAAGCCCCTGCCAATGATGCATTCTTGGGTTCGGTGAAAAATGGCTCAATCCAATGGCTGTATAGCCAAGAAACTAAACCAGCAGTGGAATTTTCAAGGTTTTCGGGTTGAGCGATTTTTATCATATTCAAAGCTCGTGGAATAATTCCCGAAAAGAAAAATACCAACATCGGATTCACACCAAAAATCACAAAAGGTTTTGTCCAAGCATTTACTTCGAGAACATCAATCACAAAATACAACGCTCCTAGTACCATCAAGGCTATTCCTGCGGCATAACATACATACGAACTCGTCCACAAAGCTTTGTTTATCGGAAAAACATCATTCCAAAGTATGCCAATCATTACCCCAATCACACCTGCCGAAAGTAGATAAACTGCTTTTTTGTTTTTTGGAAAATCATTGGTGAGCAATTTTCCTGTGAAAACACCCGCCAAGCCAGTTCCGATGGCAGGAATTGTACTTAAAATACCTTCTGGGTCCCAGGTTTTTGAAGTTGCCCAAAGATGCCCCGGTAATAGATAATTATCAAGCCAAGCGGCAAGGTTTGTGCCTTTCTCAAAGTTGGCTGCTCCCACATTCGGCACATCAACAAGGGCCATCAAAGCCCAATAGCCCAACAAGCACGCCAAACCGATAATAATTTGCACGGTGGTATTGGTTGTGGCGTAAATAATTGAGACAATCAGGTAAACGATAGCGATTCGCTGCAAAACCCCTGGAATTCTGACCGAAGCAAAATCTTCAAAACCTCCAAAACACAAAATCATCATTAAAGCAAATAGACCAACAGCTACGTAAAGTTGCTTTTTTCGGTCATATTCACCGAGTAATAAGACCGTTATGATAGCCGTAAAAACCAAACGAACAAGCATCAAAGGCACTCCTTCGAGCGAGCCAAGATGGATTTTTGAGAAGAAATTGAGTGATAAACCCAAGAGAAATATTCTTAATGCACGGGTAATGATTCTTTCTAAAACCGACCCATCAAACTTTTTGACTGGCATAGAAAGTACCGTAGAAATACCAACAATAAATAAGAAAAACGGAAAAACTAAATCGGTTGGCGTACACCCATGCCATTCGGCGTGTTCGAGTGGAGCGTAGATATGTCCCCAGTCACCTGGGTTATTCACGATAGTCATGAGCATGATGGTCATGCCTCTAAAAACGTCAATTGAGGTCAGGCGTTCTTTCATTAATGCTTAGGGTTTGTTGATTTTTCCCGAAAGATAATCAATCCCCTTGATTTTGTTGTAATTCCGCAATCAAATCAAACTCTTCTTCGAGTTTATAGCTTAATCGTTCAAAAATTGCATAAAATTTCTGGTATTTCTGGTGATTTTCTTGGTTAGGTTGATAAACCATAGACGACTGAATCGTTTTGGCAGCATCGGCCAAACTACTAAAAATCCCCATTTCGGTCAAAGCAAGCATTGCTGCACCTACATTAGCACTATCGGGGTTATCATTGACATTTACCTGAATACCAAACATATCAGAAATAATTTGCGACCAAAGTGGCAAGGTTGCAAACGTACCATTTACATATAAATTGTCGATTTTTCGATGAGATTGTAGCAATTTACCGATACTGTAAATCTCAAACAAAATACCTTCAATAGTAGCACGCACAAAATGCTGTTGTTCGTGGGTGATATTTATCCCAAAATAAACACCCCGAGCGTTGGCATTCCAAAGTGGGGCTCTTTCACCCAATAAATAGGGTAAAAAAAGCAATCCGTTTGCTCCTGCCGAAACCTGTGCGGCATCTTTGAACAAATCGTGAATGGTATCTTCAAAATCAAGTCCATTATTGAAATGTCCAAATTGTCGGGCAAACCACTCGAATGCTACACCACCATTATTTGTAGGCCCCCCCGAAACATAATGTTCCTTATCAAGAATATAATTAAAAAAACGTTGTTTTTCGTCATGCAAAACTTCTTTTCCTGCTACCCTTACGGCACCACTCGAAGTTATCGAGATAGTCGCTTGTCCTTCTCCGAATACGCCCGAACCAAGTGTGGCCAAACAACCATCGCTACTGCCAATTATTATTTTTGTTTTATCAGAAAGTCGTAGCGATTTTGCCAAAGCAGGTCGAAGCCGAAGTTCAGAATTAAAAATTGAGGTTGGTTGAGAGAGCTGAGTGCTTGAAATACCAGCAAAATTCAAGGATTTTTGTTCCCAAGCTAACTCATGAATATTGAATAGTCCAGTGGCCGAGGCAAGGCTGTAATCAATTAGATATTCGCCCGTAAACTGATGTAAGATATACTCTTTCAGCGAGATAAATTTACTCGTTTTGGCAAAACGCTCAGGGTCATGATTTTTTATCCAAGTTATTTTGGCCAAAGGCGACATCGGGTGAATCGGTGTCCCCGTAGCTTTATAAATCTCAACTCCTAATGCTGAGTTTTTTAGTTCGGTGGCTTCTTTGCTGGCTCTGTTATCAGCCCAAATAATAGCGTTTCCTAAAGGCACACCGTTTTTATCAATCGGCAAAACACTGTGCATCGACGAGCTGAAAACTATGGACAAGACCTTATGCTTTTTGGTAAAAGCAGGGTCATTGAGCAAGCCTTTCAAGACAAAAAGAACCGTTATAAAAACCTGTTCGGGGTCTTGTTCGCTATTGTCTGGCTGGGCGTGAAAAGTCGGATATGTGCCTTTTCGGGCAGCAATTTGTTTGCCCTTTAGGTCAAAAGCAATAACTCGTACTGCTGTTGTTTCGATGTCGATAGTTATTATTGTTTCCATAATACCCCCCCGCCCCTAAAGGGGAGCGAAGGAAAAATGTTTTTTTATTTTGATTTTAGTCGAAAATGTTTTTGGCTCCCCTTCAGGGGTTGGGGGCTTTTCTAAAATGCCCTGGTGTATAGCCTGTTAGTTTTTTGAAAGTTGTGGAAAAATGTTGCGATGAGTAAAATCCAGTATCGAGTGCGATGTCTGTTAAGCTAATATTGGTGGTTTTTAGCAGGCGAATCGCTTCTGAAATTCTCAAATTTATGAGGTAGTTGAGCGGTGAAAACCCCGAATACGATTTTACTTTTTCAGTAAAGGCAGTTATACCCAAACCCATTATGACGGCCATTTCTTCCACAGTCCACGGATGGGCGAGATTCCCACGCAAAATTTGGTCTAATTTCTGAAAAGTTTGAGGAAAATCTCGGCGTTGGTTTTCTTGTTTACTTAGTTGTCGGGCAGTAGTAATCAAAAATTCGTCAAGTAAATGATTGATACGTGTTTTAAAGCCCAGCTCGTTAGAAAATACTTCGTTTTCCATCTTTTGTAAAATTTCTCCTAATGGTTTAAAATTTTGCAAGACAGGTTTTTTATTTAATGACAACAATTTACCAATCAATCGTTGTTCGGCTTCTGAAATACTACTCCATTCACCTAAGATTAACTCACCTTCTTCCGAAAAAAAACGAGGACTAATACTAATTGAAATAACCACCCCAACATCCCACATTTCTTTTGTCCCTCCAAATTTTTGTTTGGGGAAAACCAAAACAGCGTCATTCGGATAGACCGTAATAGATTGGTTATCAATAATCCACTCAAATTTTCCTTCCAGAACAAAAACTATTCTTAATCCTTGATTTTCCTTTACGGGCATAGAGTTTGGCAACACTTGTTGGATTTTCTTGCGAAAAAACTCAATCAAGTGCGGAAAAGCCTGAATTTCTGCCGACTTACCTTTATGTAAAGAAAAATGAGACATTTGAATTAATATTGGTGTAAAAATATTACAATTTTTTCAAGCAATCATTATAATATCCACCGCCGAAATTATTTGGAAGTTTGATGGCTTTTTCTTTGAGAAATTTGCCTAACTAAAATAAAACTCATTAAGTCATTCATGAAAAAACAACTACTATTATTTATGCTGTTGATGTGTGCATCGGCAGCTCTTTACGCACAAAAAATATCGGGAAAAGTCACATCCTCTAAGGAAGGTGTGTCATTACCGGGTGTTTCGGTGCAGGTAAAAGGCACAAATACTGGTACCAATACCAGTGCCGATGGTACATTTAGTGTCAATGCTCCGTCTAACGCTACGCTTGTTTTTAGCTTTATTGGCTACAAAACTCAAGAAATTAAAGTTGGAAATCAATCAGTAATTAATGTTTCGTTGGATGAAGATGCTCAAAGTCTCGATGAGGTGGTCGTAACAGCTTTGGGTATCAAGAAAGAGGCTAAAAAATTAGGTTATGCAACTTCCACCGTAAATCGTGAGCAATTAACCGAGAATCGTACACCCAATTTGATGAATGCCTTAACAGGTAAAATTGCGGGTGTGAATATTTCGGGTTTAGGAACCGGCCCAGCTGGAACTTCAAAAATCAGAATTAGAGGTCAATCTTCGATTTCTGGACAAAATAACCCTTTAATTGTTGTCAATGGTGTGCCGATTGATAATACTAACTTTGGAACAAACCCAGGTAATGCAGGTGCTGATAATTCGATAGGTGTGCGTGGTGGTGGAAATACCTCAGATGGTGGTGATGGTTTATCATCTATCAACCCTGATGATGTAGAAAGCATGACTGTACTGAAAGGGGCTACTGCTGCTGCTCTCTATGGCTCACGTGCAAAAGATGGTGTAATCATGATTACAACCAAATCGAAAGGCGATAACAAGGGTCTTGGAGTGACTTTCAATACTAACTTCACGAATGAAACACCTTTAGACTTTACTGATTATCAATACGAATATGGTCAAGGCGAAAATGGAATAAGACCAACAACGGCCAATCCAACCTCTGGACAATGGTCTTTCGGAGAGAAATTTCAGCCAGGTATGACCCAAGTTTTGTTTGATGGAGTAAGTGTTCCTTACGAGCCGCAATATAATCGTATTCGTAAATTTTATCGTAACGGACAAAACTTCACTAATACTATTTCATTGTCGAGCTCAGGCGAAAAAGGCGGTATGAACCTTTCTTTTTCAAATATGGATAATAAAGGTATTGTACCCAATAATACTTTCAACAGAAAAACCCTCAATTTAGGTTTTTCTTATAATTTATCGAAAAAATTAAGTTTTGCAGGAAATATCAACTACTCTAACGAGTTTAATAGAAATCCACCAAACGTTGCCAATCAAGATAACTCGATTCCGACAGCCCTTTCAAACATGGCTAACTCAATGCCTTTGAGTTTGTTGGAAGAAAAGAAATTTAATGCCGCAGGAAATGAATATATTTATTCAAGATTCATGAATCGTACGAACCCGTATTTCACTTTATCGGAGCAATTTCAGAATATTCGTAGAGATAGAATCTTTGGTAATGTTTCAGTAAAGTATAACCTTACCGATTGGCTGTATATTCAAGGTCGTGTCGGACAAGATTTTTGGTCACGTGACCAAGAGTTCAATAACTTCGCAACGGGTACAGCTTCACTGGCTGCCGCACCAGCGGGTTTTGTGAATGGTGCATTTACCCAAGAATCGAGAAGATTTAGAGAAACCAATGCCGATATCTTGATTGCGGCCTCAAAAACTTTCGGAGATTTTGGTGTTGACGTAAATCTTGGTGGAAACCAAATGTATCGCCGTTCAGATTTGAACTCTACTGCTGTTCAGGATTTTGTTGTGAGAGGCTTATACACCGTTATGAATGGCCGTGTAAAAGACCCAATCTATGGTTTATCTGAAAGAGCCGTAAACTCTATCTATGGTTCGAGTGAGTTTTCGTACAAAAACTTCTTATTTGTAAACGTAACTGCAAGAAATGACTGGTTTTCAACACTTTCACCCGAAAATCGTAGCATTTTATATCCATCGGTTTCGGGAAGTTATGTTTTCTCGCAATCATTCAATAATATACCAAGTTGGTTGAATTTCGGTAAATTGAGAGTGGCTTATGCCGAGGTTGGTAGCGACACCGACGTTTCGCCTTATTCAAACAATCTATTTTATGGTATTAACTCAAACTTATTGAGTAATCCAGCAGGTGCATTGCAGCCAGTTGGTGGTTCGTCGGGCAATACGCTTCCAAATGCTAATCTTCGCCCGATGCGTGCCTCAGAAAAAGAAGCGGGTATCGAATTGAAATTATTCAATAATCGAGTAGGTTTAGATTTTGCGGTTTACCAAAAAATTACGACCGACCAAATCGTTTCGGCACAAATCTCTGATGCTTCGGGCTTTACAAGCACACTCATCAATAGCGGACGTAGCCGTACCAATGGTGCCGAGGCATTATTGAGCTTAGTTCCTGTAAAAACTTCTGACTTCCAATGGGATATTACTCTCAATGGTTCTTACAATAAAACAAAAGTACTCAGCTTATTGACAGATACTCCTGGCGAAAGAATTACGGTTGGAACTCACGTTTTCAATGGAGAACTTCGCCAAGTAGTTGGCCAAGAAATGGGTCAGATTTATGGTTTTGGGTATCGTCGTGATGCTAATGGACAGCAAGTGTTTGGAGCAAATGGTATTCCACTTCGCACAGCTGACTTGATTTCGTATGGTAGTGCCTTACCTAAATGGGTAGGAGGTATCAATAACTCTTTCAATTATAAAGGCATTTCTTTATCTGCTTTAATTGATTTCAAATTAGGAAACATGATGCTTTCAGGTTCAAATTTCAACTTATACCGTCATGGTTTGCATAAAAATACCCTTGTAGGCCGTGAAACAGGTGGTGTTACTGGAGTGGGAGTAAACGAAAAAGGCGAGCCAAACACAGTAAAAGCCAATGTGCAAGATTACTGGTCGGTGGTTCGCTCGTTAGCAATCATCGAACCAGTTGTTTATAACGGTGGTTTCTGGAAATTACGTCAGATTACAGCTGGTTATGACTTCACGAAGTTTTTGCCTAAAAACTCAGTCATCAAAGGAGCTAAGCTTAGCTTAGTAGCGAATAACGTATTATTACTCAAAAAATGGGTAGATAATATCGACCCTGAATCTTTTGGTTATTCTTCTGATAACCTTGTTGGTATGGAGTCGCACGGTTTACCAACCACTCGAAGCATGGGCTTTAATTTGAATGTGAAGTTTTAAGCCTCAGAAGTCTAAGTAATCAATTTAAAAATGAATTTGAAATGAAAAATATAGTAAAAGCTTTATTGTTATCTATTCCGTTTTGGGGGCTAACAAGCTGCGATAAAGGTTTCGACGAACTAAATATCAATAAAACAGCCGCAACATCTGTTAATCCAGTTTTTATTCTCAATAATGCGACCATCAATTGTACGTATTCGCCCGGTACAGTTATCTATGAAATTGGTATCGTACAACAAATGGTATCGCCAAACTCTGGGGTTTTAACGGGGGCAAATTTTAACCAAGATAGCCGTGATAATACGGTACAGAACTGGCAAAAATATTACCGTACGGTTATCAGAAATACGCAAGATGTAATCGACCAAACAAAAGATGTGCCTGCACGCTCGAACCTCTACAACATGGCTCGTATTTTACAAGCATACGCTTATATGGTAACTACCGACTCTTACGGAGATATTCCATACGCAGATGCAGCCAAAGGTTATACGCAGCAAATTGTATTGCCAAAGTATGATACCCAACAGGCCGTTTATTCCGCAATAATCAAAGAATTGACCGAAGCTTCAACAGCCTTAGATGCTGCAAAAACCGTAGAGGCCGCCGATGTTTTGTATGGCGGAAATATTGCTTTATGGAAAAAGTTTGCTAATTCTCTCTTACTTCGTGCGGGCATGCGTCTGACCAAAGTAGATGCCGCTCAAGCTCAGTCGGTTGTAGGCAGAGCTGTAGCAGCTGGTGTAATGGAACTTAACACCGAAAATGCAATGGTTCGCCACGATGCCAACTATGTGAATGCCGTAGGTAATATGCTGAATTCAACCGAAGCCGCTAACATTTATATGGCAGCCCCATTTGTTGATTACTTAAAGAAAACAAACGACCCTCGTCTGAAATCAATTGCGGTTCGATACGTTGGAGCGAAATCAGGCCCCGAGCAAGTAGCGTCAAGAGCAAGCTCTGAACCCGCAGTACAAATAGGAATGCCTTTTGGTTTTGATAATAGTACAATCTCGGCCGAAGTTGCAAAGAATAAATTGGCAAGTTTCTATGATTTTACACAAGTAGATAGAACTCGCATGGCAAAAAACACTGCTCCAAATTTCTTGGTAACGGCTGCACAAACACAACTCTTGCTGGCAGAAGCCGCCCAAAGAGGCTGGGTGTCAGGCTCAACAGCAGAAGCATATTTCAACAAAGGGGTTAGACTCCATATGGAACAATTGGCCACTTTTGATGCAAACTCGGCCGTTGCTCCCGCGGCAATTACAGCTTATTTAGCCGAAAATCCATTTAAAACCGCTACCGCATTAGAGCAAATCAATACGCAATATTGGATAGCTTCGTTTTTAAATGGCCCTGAGGCTTTTGCCAATTTCAGAAGAAGTGGTTTCCCTGTATTAACTCCAAATCCTTTCCCTGGAAAAGCAATTAAAGGCACATTTATTCGTCGCCTAACCTATCCTAACTCCGAAATTTCGGTCAATAGTGTCAATGTAAAAGAAGCCATTGGCCGTCAAGGTGCCGATGATTTAGACACCAAGGTTTGGTGGGATAAATAAAAAATACCCCTAACCCTTAAAGGGGAATAATTTTGTGGGTAATTTTGTTCAAGAAAATATATTAAAAACTTCCCCACCACTTAACTAAAGAGGTGGGGAAAATAAACATTAAAATCCCCCTTTAGGGGTTAGGAGTATGCAAATCGGACTCGTAGGACTCGGTAAAATGGGTTATAATTTGGCTCTAAATCTCAGAAACAACAATTATGAAGTAGTTGCTCATGATGTAAATGA
>NZ_JBMLRC010000438.1:1626-8901 GCF_049241225.1 Emticicia sp. | reverse complement strand
TGGCTCTAAATCTCAGAAACAACAATTATGAAGTAGTTGCTCATGATGTAAATGAGGCATCGGTTGATAAAATCGGAGAAGAAGGCGGCATTTTGGGAGCATATTCATTAGAAAGTCTATGTAGGAAGCTCAAAGGTAGAAAAGTTATTTGGCTAATGGTGCCATCGGGCGAAATCGTAGATGGAGTTATCGAAGAATTAAGCGAATATTTGAAGCCAAAAGACATCGTAATTGATGGTGGAAATTCAAATTTTAAAGATTCAGTAAGAAGATACAACGCCCTAAAAGCCAAACAAATCGAGTTTCTTGATTGTGGCACAAGCGGCGGAACAAGCGGAGCTTTGAACGGAGCTTGCACCATGATTGGTGGCGATAAATCAACTTTTGAGTACGTCGAGAAAGTTTTCAAAGACATTTCTCTTGAAAACGGCTATTTATACACTGGCGAAGCAGGTAGCGGGCACTTTGTAAAAATGGTACATAACGGCATAGAATATGGTATGATGCAAGCCATTGCCGAAGGTTTTGAAGTATTTGAAAAATCGAACTACGACCTTGATTTTGAGGCGGTTGCTAAACTTTTCAATAATGGCTCGGTAGTGCGTGGTTGGTTGATGGAATTGACCGAAAATGCTTTCAGAAAAGATGCAAAACTCGACGCCATCAAAGGAATCATGCACTCATCGGGCGAAGGAAAATGGACACTCGAAACGGCTCTTGACATGGGCGTTGCTACGCCAGTAATCGCCCTCTCTTTGATGATGCGTTATCGTTCACAACAGACTGATACATTCTCAGGAAAAGTTGTGGCGGCTCTAAGAAATGAATTTGGCGGACACGCAGTGGAGAAAAATTAATTTTGAATGACTGAATGATAGAATGAGTGAATATTTTGAAAAAATCATTCATTCAAAACGAGCGGCGTACCGCTTCAAAATTATTCGCCACTCCACCACCATTCATTCAAAAAAAGCTATCTTATTCTATCATTCTATCATTCACTCATTCAAAATTGTATTTCACAGGACTTGACATAGGCACAACCAGTACAAAAGCCGTTGTTTTTGATATTTCGGGCAAGGTTCTGACGCAAAAGAGCATTTCCTACGAAATGTTTCATCATCAACCTAATTGGAGTGAGCAAAATCCCGACGAAATATACGAGGCAGTTAATCAATGCTTGGCTTTTTTGGATAAACGTTCATTGCTCGAAACGCTGAGTATGTCATCGGCCATGCACAGCATTATGGCGGTTGATGAAAACGGTAAACCTCTGACAAACCTAATCGTTTGGGCAGATAACCGTGCCATTGAAATTGGAAATAAACTAAAAGCAAGCAGCGAGGGAAAAGAAATCTATCATCGCACAGGTACACCCATTCATCCATTCTCATTCCTCTGTAAAATTCTGTGGTTGAAAGAAAACGAACCCGAAGTTTTTGCAAAAGCCCATAAATTTATAGGCATCAAAGAATACGTATGGCATAAACTCTTTGGTGAGTATGAAATAGATGAATCTCTCGCTTCGGCAACTGGCATGATGAATATCCAAGATTTATGTTGGGATACCAAAGCCTTAGCATTGGTCGGAATTGGAGAAGAAAAACTACCCAAAATAGTCCCAACGACCTTTTCAAGACAGAAAATAAAGCGAGTAAAAGTTTCCCCTCCTTTTTTCAAGGAGGGGTGGCCTGACGAAGTCGGACGGGGTGGTGAAATCGGCGATGATACATCAATTAATTTCTTCATCGGTGGAGCCGACGGCCCTCTGGCCAATCTTGGCACAGGAGCAATGGGCAAAAACAAACTGGCATTCACGATGGGTACGAGCGGAGCTGTCAGAATTTGTGTGGACGAATACTACACCGACCCACAAATGCGAACTTTCAATTATTTACTCACCTCAACCCAGCACGTTGTTGGCGGAGCAACAAATAATGGTGCGGTGGTGATGCAATGGCTGAAAGAACAAATCTTACAAACCAGCACTTCGACCGAAAAACTGATTGAAAAGGCTCAAAAAACACCCGCAGGGGCAGAAAACTTATTATTTTTACCTTATATCTTAGGAGAAAGAGCTCCCGTTTGGAATGCCAACGCCAAAGGCGTTTTTTTCGGGCTAAGCATCAATCATACCCAATCACATCTAACTCGTGCCGTGATGGAAGGATTGATTTTGAATCTATATTCGGTCGGGAAAGTATTGATGGAGAAATTTCCAGTTGACGAAATCTGTGCCAGCGGAGGTTTTGCCAAAAGCGATTTTTGGTTACAACTCGTAGCCGATATTTTTCAGAAAAAAGTCGTCATCACTGATAATGTTGAAGGTTCGGCTTGGGGAGCAGTACTTTTGGCACTAAAAGGCTTAGGTTTAGAAGCAAAAACTTCAGCCCAAACCACCTCAAAAGTATTTTTACCCGATACCACAAAAGCTGAACTTTATGACCAATTACACCAAAAATTTGAGCGTTTGTATCTGAAACTCCAAGACGAATTCTAAAATACGGTTCATTCCCATCTCCGAGCGATTATTCAATGTTATATTTCATTAAATAATCGCTCGGTTTTTTGTTGGAATCAAATAAATGATGCAAATTCATTGCCTAAAACTATTCATTTATTCTGACCATGAATCGCAAAGACTTTATCAAACAAATATCATTTGCTACATTCCTATTGGCCGATGGCAGTATTATTCCTGCATTTGCCGAAAACCTATCTTCCAAAAAATCAAAACTTCGTTTTGTAGTCGCATCCGATGGTCATTTTGGTCAACCCAAAACTGACTATAAAACATACTTTGAGACTTTTATCAATAATGTAAATGCCCAACACCGTGAACAAAAATTTGATTTTTGCGTAATCAATGGCGATATTATTCACGATGATATAAATTTCTTATCAACTGCCAAAAGCCACCTAGATGACCTCGAAATGCCCTATTTCGTTACACAAGGCAATCACGACCACGCCACGCCCGAGCAATGGGAGCGTGTATGGGGTGTGCCTGTCAACTATGATTATGTTTTAGGAAACAACGCTTTTTTGTTCGGTACAACTTCAAATGTGGAAGGGAAATATCTGCCGCCCAACATCGAATGGTTTAAATCAAAACTCGATGAACATAAAAAGAAGAAAAATATCTTTATTTTCATACATATCACGCCCGTAAAATGGACCGATAATGCGGTAGATAGCAAAGAATTTCAAGAGTTATTGAAGCAATACAAAAATGTTCGAGCGGTATTCAACGGTCATGACCACGACCAAGAAAATGTAAAAACGCATGAGGGAATTCCGTATATGTTTGATTCCCACATCGGCGGAAACTGGGGAACAAGCTACCGAGGATACAGAATTGTAGAATTACAGAAGGAAAACAAACTTCTGACCTACATCATGAACCCAACTACCAAAATCAACGAAGCAACTGTGTAATATTCACCCATTTTTATTCAACCTTATAACAAACTAATGAATGAATTTTTAACTCGTCGGAATTTCTTGAAAATTACAGGAATCACGACCGCCATTTCGGCTTTTCCAGAAGTCAGTTTTGGCAAAAACGATGAAATCATCATCGGACATAACACACACAAATACCGAGTAAAAGTTGGTTGGGGTATTTTGGATGCAGGGAAAAACCCTGTAAACGACTGCCACGAAATGGTAGAAGATGCCAGAGGTCGCCTAATTATGCTCGGCAACGAAACCAAAAACAATGTTTTGATTTATGATAAGTCAGGAAAACTGCTCGAAACTTGGGGAACAAACTACATTGGCGGTCATGGATTGACACTTTTGAATGAAGGTGGCGAACAATTTTTATTGATTTGCGATACCGACCGCCATCAAGTTATCAAGACAGATTTAAGAGGAAAAGAGATTTTCAAGATAGAATATCCAAAAGAAACGGGCGTTTATGACCACCCTGCTCAGTTTAAACCAACCGAAAGTGCCGTAAATCCTGCCAATGGCGATATTTTTGTAACGGATGGCTATGGTCTGAACTACGTCATTCAATACGATTCAAAAGGTAAGTACATTCGTCATTGGGGCGGTGGAGGCGATGGTCTTGACAAATTTAAGTGCAATCACGGCGTAGTGGTTGATACCCGAAATAAGCAAAACCCAACGCTGATTGTGACTTCAAGAGTCGAAAATTGTTGGAAACGTTTTACACTCGATGGTAAATATCTTTCAACAATTGCCTTGCCAGGCACTTACATTTGTCGCCCTGTAATCAAAGGCGAAAACCTTTATGGGGCAGCTTTCCGCTCAACGTCTGATTCTTATCCGAACTCAGGTTATATTACGATTTTGGACAAAAACGACCGAGTAGTTTCAACCCCAGGCGGAAGCGAGCCAATTTATCAAAACAATCAACTTCAAGAGCAACGCAAACAAGACCCATTTAAGGTTTTCTTGCACCCACACGATGTGTGCGTAGATAGCAACGATAATATTTATGTACCACAGTGGGCTTCTCGTAAAACTTATCCGATTATGTTGGAAAGGGTTTAGTCTCTAATCAATCTTTGAGTAAAGAACAAGTTAAATTAACCACAGAGTTTCACAAAGTTTAGCACGGAGTTTCACGGAGTATGCAAAAAAAACTCTATGAAACTCCGTGTTCAAACTCATTTTTACTCCGTGGTGAAAAAATAAACCCAAATCCTGCATCCTAACTTCTTCAAATACTCCAAACGAACAAAATTTGTGGTAAATTTGTATTTTAATACAGACAAAAGTAGCCTAAAATAGTTAAACTAAAGTAGGTGGTCGAAAATGCTCAACAATGCTGTTTTGTGTAAAATAGTAATGAACGAGAGCTTCGCACTACCATGGACTGTAGACTATTGACCATGGACTATTCACAAATACTTGATTTACCACAAATTTTCATGCTTTACCCCCAAAATATAGAACAAAAGTTAGGTTTCGATAAAATCCGTGAACACATCGCCGAGCACTGCGTGAGTTCGCTCGGACGAGCTTTTGTCGAAAAAATTCGTTTTTCTGATGATTTCAAGATAATCGACCGTTTGCATCGCCAAGCGGCCGAATTTAAGTTGATTCTACAAACCGAGTCTGATTTTCCGCAGCAAAATTATATTGATGTCAGCGAAGCCCTTTCAAGAGCAGCCATCGAAGGTGCTTTTGTGAGCGAAGAGCAATTTTTTGAGATAAAACTCTCGCTTCGCACGATTCAGCAAATCATTCATTTCTTTAAGGTAAAAGAAGACCACATTTACCCCGAACTCAAAACACTCGTCACGAATTCACTCCCAGTTTTGGCAGATGGAAAAAGTAGTGCCGATGGTTGGGCGGCGGTGATTTCGCAAATTGATAAAATCATTGATGAGCGAGGAAAAGTGCGAGATAACGCTTCGCCCGAATTAATGGATATTCGTCGTCGATTGATTTCTGAACAAAGTGATTTACGAAAAACTTTGGAGCGAATCCTCCGTACGGCTCGTAATAGTGGTTGGATTGGCGATGAAATGTCGCTCACAGTGCGTGATGGCCGCATGGTTATTCCGATTTTGTCCGAACACAAACGTAAAGTCAAAGGTTTCGTGCATGATGAGTCGGCAACTGGACAAATGGCGTTTATCGAACCCGCTGAAGTTTTAGAAGCTAACAACGAAATTCGAGATTTAGAAGCCCGTGAGCGTCGAGAAATCGTAAAGATTTTAGAGCGTTTGACAGACTTCATTCGCCCGCACGTACCTGCCTTGCGTAAAGCCTATCTTTTTCTTGGAATCATAGATTTTATTGGTGCAAAAGCCAAGTTTGCCTTAGAAATTGATGCAACTGCCCCACTTTTGGTCGAAAACCAAGCCCTTGAATGGTACAGAGCCAAACACCCGCTTTTGTATTTATCATTCAAAAAACAAGGTAAAAGTGTTGTGCCGCTGAGTATCAAACTCGATAAAGATAATCGAATTGTGCTGGTTTCTGGGCCCAATGCGGGTGGAAAATCGGTCATGCTCAAAACCATTGGTTTGGTGCAATACATGGCTCAATGTGGTTTGCTCGTGCCAGTTTCGCCCGATTCAAAAGTTGGCGTTTTTAAGAATATTTTCATTGATATTGGCGACGAGCAAAGCATCGAAAACGACCTAAGTACATACAGTTCGCACCTCACGAACATGAAACACTTTGTAAATTTTTCAAATAAATTTACTTTGTTTCTGATTGATGAGTTTGGAACTGGAACTGAACCAAGTTTGGGAGGAGCAATTGCCGAGTCGATTTTGGAGCAATTACTGAAATCGAACGCTCATGGCGTAATCAACACACACTATACAAATCTGAAAGTTTTTGCCGATAAACATAACGGAACGGTAAACGGTGCAATGAAATTTGATGCCGAGCATTTAGAACCACTCTACGAACTCGAAATCGGAAAGCCTGGTAGCTCGTTTGCTTTGGAAGTTGCTCAAAAAATTGGTTTATCGAAACAAATCGTTGATAATGCCAAACGAAAACTCGGCACACAGCAGATTGATTTCGAGAAATTGATTAAAGAATTAGAAATCGAGCGAAAGGTTTTCTCAGAAAAAAACAAAGAATTTATTGAGAAAAATCAGAAACTTACTACCACCCTTGAGCAATATACTGGCTTGAAAAGTTTCTTAGAAGTGGAGAAAAAGAAGATTCTGAATGAAGCCAAAGCCCAAGCCAAAGAATTACTGAAAGAAGCAAACCGCAAAATAGAAAATACGATTCGTGAAATAAAAGAAGGCAAAGCCGAGAAAGACATCACGAAGCTGATTCGTCAGGAACTGCAAGAATTTGAGCAAAAAGAGTTAAAACTACAAAAAGTAGAAGAAACTAAAGCACCTGCGGGAGAAGAATGGGAAGCAGGCAGCGGAGATATTGGCGTAAATGATTATGTGAGAATCAAAGGCCAGCCGACAATTGGGCAAGTTTTGGCGGTCAAAGGAAAAGATATTGAAGTGGCCATTGGTGAACTTAAAACTAATATCAAGCTCAATCGTTTGGAGAAAATGAGCAAGAAGGAGTACAAAGAAGCCACCAAAGAAAGCCCAAAAGCCAAAGTTTCGGGCATTGACATGAACGAAAAAATGGTCAATTTCAGCTTCAATATTGATTTAAGAGGCAAACGCAGCGAAGAAGCCCTCGGCGAAGTTGATACTTTGATGAACGATGCCATTATGCTCGGCTATCCAGAATTAAGAATTGTGCATGGCAAAGGTGATGGTATTTTACGCACGCTCATTCGCCAGCATTTACGTGGCTATAAAC
>NZ_JBMLRC010000438.1:0-1526 GCF_049241225.1 Emticicia sp. | reverse complement strand
TAGAAAAGTACGCTTCCGTAGCCAACAATTAGCATCAAATGGAAAGGTACCAAGCCAAAGTTTTTTAGTTGAATTTCAATCACTAAAACAATAATAAAATACAGCATCAGCAGAAGCTCAATCCAAGTGCTTTTGTTGATGCTTTTTACTAAATATTTATTCCCCTGCCACGAATCTGATTTGGTATTTACATTAAACTTGGGCGTCCGTACAAAAGGCGTTTTTCTACCTACCCAGCCCTCAACTACGGCAATCGAATTATGAAACGAAAGCCCCATCATAAATAATAAAAACAATACAAAGCGTTTCACAAATTCAAAAAAACCAAGCCCAGTTTTTCGGAACGAAATCCAATAAAAGCACCCCAAAATCACCCAACTGACTTGAAATAAAGCGGTGTACCGAAAAAATACATCGAATCTATCCGAACTTGAAGTAATAAGCATCACAGGCAAACTCAAAATCGACAAGAAAAACACCGCCACAAAAACCGCACTATTCATCAAATGATAAAAGCCGTGCAACTTCGTGGAAATACTTAAATGGCTATCAGATAATAACTTACGAAGATTTTTTACGACACATTCTGCCGCACCTTTCGTCCAGCGATATTGCTGAGATTTGACCGCAGACATGGTCACGGGCAACTCGGCAGGGCAACCAACATTCTCTAAATAAACAAATTTCCAATCTCGCATTTGGGCCCGATAACTTAAATCTAAGTCTTCGGTGAGTGTGTCGGCTTCCCATCCACCAGCATCTTCAATGGTGCTTTTTCGCCAAACTCCCGCTGTACCATTAAAATTTATGAAGTGATTTTCGGCATTTCGTCCGCCTTGCTCAATCGTAAAATGAGCATCCAAACCAAAGGCTTGCAATTGTGTCAGTAAAGAATAGTTTCCATTGAGGTGCTGCCAGCGAGTTTGTACTACGCCAACGTTCGGAGCGGTAAAATGAGGAATTGTTTTTTGTAGAAAATCAATTGGCGGAACAAAATCAGCATCAAAAATGGCAATAAATTCACCTTTACAGATTTTCATGCCGTAAGCCAAAGCCCCAGCTTTAAATCCTTTTCTATCTGTGCGTCTAATATGCTGAATATCAATACCTGATGCTTTAATTTGTTGAATCTTATTAGCTATAATTTCTACCGTTTCATCGGTCGAATCATCTAAAACCTGAATTTCGAAACGTTCTTTTGGGTAGTCAAATTTGGCTACGGCATCAATCAATCGCTCAACTACATAAAGTTCATTATAGATTGGAAGTTGAATCGTTACGAATGGGGCTTTTTCACCTACTCCTGACTGTTGACTGTCGACTGCTGACCGTGGACTACCTAAATAATTAATGATTAGACTCAACTGCACCAAGCTGTAAGAAAAAATAAAAACCAACGGAATGGCATAAATAATAAGAATGAATAATTCCATATTTTCAAGTCCCTCTCCATTGGGGAGGGATTAGGGTGGGGCTTACAAATATTTAAAAATAGTAGTAATAATCTTATAACCAGCCAAAACCGT
>NZ_JBMLRC010000437.1:0-7437 GCF_049241225.1 Emticicia sp. | reverse complement strand
AAATGAATTATTTTCAACTCCCTTTCGTTGAAAAATTAAGTATAATTCACAAAAGCACTTCGTAAATGACTAAAAAAGAGAAACTTCTATTATTCATATTGGCCTGTATCAATTTTACGCATATCATTGATTTTATGATAATGATGCCGTTGGGGCCACAATTAATGAAAATTTTTGATATTTCGCCCCGACAATTCGGCTTCGTTGTATCGGCCTACGGCCTAAGTGCAGGAATCTCTGGCTTTTTATCTGCTTTCTTTGTTGATAATTACGACCGTAAAAAAGTCGTTCTTTTTGCTTATACGGGCTTTGTGATTGGTACGCTCGCTTGTGCGGTTGCTCCAACTTACGAAATTCTGATTTTGGCGAGAGTAGTAGCAGGAGTTTTCGGTGGCTTGATTGGAGCTCAAGTGCTTTCAATCGTGGCCGATACTTTTGAATATGAGCGTCGTGCAACTGCCATGGGTTTTATTACCACTGCTTTTTCGCTGGCTTCGGTGGTGGGTATTCCTGCTGGACTTTATTTGGCCAATCATTTTGGTTGGCATTCACCGTTTTTGGTGCTTGGTGGACTTGGCGTATTGGTTATTTTTCTGATTTATCGCTACGTTCCGACACTCGATAAGCACCTAAAAAATCGTCAACCTAAAGAAAGTCCTTTTGCTGTTATTACTGATATTACTCGAAACCCCAACCAACTTCGTGCTTTGAGTCTTTCTACTATCATTATGCTGGGACATTTTAGTATCATTCCTTACATTTCGCCGACTTTAGTTGCCAATGTGGGTTTTAGTCAAGATAATATTTTTCTGATTTATTTTGTGGGCGGACTTCTCACGATTTTCTCAGCTCCGATGGTCGGAAAATTGGCCGACCGCAAAGGGAAATATCCAGTTTTTGTAACTTTTGCCTTACTTTCAATGATTCCGATTTTCTTGATAACCAATATGTTTTCGGGAGTTTTGTGGGGAGTTTTGGTAATTTCTGGAATATTTTTTGTGTTTTCAAATGGTCGTCTGATTCCTACCCAAGCAATCGTATCGAATGTAGTAAGTTCACGACAAAGAGGTAGTTTTATGGCCATCAATTCATCGGTTCAGCTATTTGCACAAGCTATTGCAACTAACATTGGCGGGTTTATCATTCATAAAACGCCATCGGGGTATCTCGAAAACTATCCGTATGTAGGATATTTTGCCATGATTATGATTTTTATAAGTATTTTTATTGCCAAAACTGTCAAACCAATCGCACAATGAAAAAACTTATTTTCTCAATCATTGCATTTGTACCTTTAACTATTTTTGCTCAAGATTTTAAGGCCGAAATTGAAAAGCACCGAGAGGAATACAAAGCAGATTTCCTTAAAAATTCAAGTTCGCCACTCAAAAAAGAAGATTTTGAGTATTTACGTTTCTACGAACCCAACGAGAAATTTAAAGTTGCGTGCGAATTTGTAGCTACCAAAAAGCGGGAAAAACCCTTCGAGGTTCCAACATCGTCGGGTCAAACGGCTACTTATACAAAATTTGGAGAATTGAAGTTTGAAATTAATGGAAAATCTTATAAACTCGCTGTTTATCAATCGCTTAGGTTGAGAAATTTGCCTCAATACCGAGATTATTTGTTTATTCCATTCAAAGATTTGACCAATGGAAAGGAGAGCTACGGCGGCGGGCGTTACCTTGATTTAAGAATGAAAGAGATTTCGGGCGATAAGATTTACTTAGATTTCAACAAAGCCTACAATCCTTACTGTGCTTTTAGTGTGGGTTATAGCTGCCCGATTCCGCCTAAAGAAAATCATTTAAAAGTTGCGATTGAAGCGGGAGAAAAAAACTTTGCGAAAGAGCATTGAAAAGTTGGCAATTTTCAGTCTTCAATTTGCGTTTTTTGCAGACTGCACACTGAAAACTGCCAACTGATTATATTTTTTTCGCAGGATTTCCGAAAACGGTTGTGCCATCGGCTACATTTTCAATAACTACCGAACCTGCTCCTACACGAGCATTTTTACCAATCGTCACACCCGAAATAATCACCGCTCCCGAACCAATAAAAGCACCTTCTTCAACAACTGCTTCGCTGTTGATGATTGCTCCCGCACCGATTTGTACGTAATCGCCCACGCTTGCGTTGATGTCAACTACTGCCGAAGCATTGATGATACAATGACTTCCTACCGTTGCGTAAGGATTGACGATTGCACGAGCAGCAACCAAATTTCCGTGCCCAATAAAGGCATCGGCCGAAACTACCGCCGTATTATGCACTGCATTGACAGGCATCGTTTTTCGGCGACTGATGAGCATTTCTACGAGTTTTTTACGCTCTTTGGTGTTTTCAAGTGCCACAAATGCTTCGGTTTTTTGTCCGATTAGCTTCAAAAAACCATCGTCGTCGGTTTCGCCCAAAACCATTACATCACCGATTTCGGTATTGTGCAGTTTTTTATCGTCATCTAAAAAACCATATACCACTACATTATTTCTATTGAAAATATCTAAGGCTATTTTTCCGAGATTCCCGGCACCAAAAATCAAAACTGGATTTTCCATTCTTACAATTTTATTCTTTGTTTAATAATTTACTGCGAAACTGGTATTTAGTTTCACAAATTTCACCCACCACTCACTGGCGGAATCAATACAATTTCGTCGTTTTCTTTCAAAGCGGCCGTATCTTCGGCATATTCAGAGTTGATAGCCACTCTGAGTGACTTTAAGGTTGCAAAAGTAGGAAAATTTGCTGAAAGATGCTGTTTTAAGTCGGCAACGGTAGCAGCATCTTCGAGCGAAGTTGTGTATTCAAACTGCCCGATGATGTCACGAGTGATGCCAAAACATAAGATTTTTATTTTCATATTTTTTATTTGCAGGTAAACAAAGATAGTCAACAGTCGGTGGTCAACAGTCCACGGCGGTGTAAAATAGTCATTATTCATATTTTACAAAAAATACAACTGTCGATTATTTACATACTAACCACGATTTCGCAAAATAGGTTTATCGGCATAATATTTCTGTAAGCTGTTTGATATTTTTTCTTGTGAAATTAAAAATAGGCTATCTTGCATCGAAAACCAATTAAAAGCAAAACAACGATTTTGATTTGATGATAACATTCGACGAAGTAAATATCCAAAAAGGCGACCGTACGGTTTTAGAGAATATTAATTGGCAGGCCCAAAATAGCGAAAACTGGGCGATTATTGGTGGAAATGGCTCAGGAAAAAGTACTTTTCTGGAGGCTATCGCAGGAAAGATTTTTCCGACAAAAGGCCGAATCACGAAACCAAATTATGATGAAATTGCTTTCGTGGCCAAAGATTATAGCTTTAATCGAATCGTGCAGGCGGCTACTCAATATTATCAACAACGTTTCAATTCGCAAGATGCTGAGATTTCGCCAACAGTGCGAGAAATTCTACAAAATCAAATCAAACCTATCGGTACGGTCGATGAAAAATCGGTTGATTTGCCGCCTTTACCTTATACCGAAAGTGAATTAATTGAGGCTGCTAATTTGCTTAAAATCAGTCATTTACTCGAACGAAAAATCGTAACTTTATCAAATGGTGAAACTCGCCGCACGCTCATAACGCTTTCGCTATTGCGTAAACCAAAAGTTCTTTTGCTCGATAATCCGTTTGTCGGCCTCGACATCGAAAGTCGAGCAACTTTACACCAAGTACTTAACCAAGTGGCTGTTTCTGGTATTCAGATCATTATGGTTACGACTCCCAAAGAAATCCCTTCGTGCATCACAAATGTTATTGAACTTCAAAATGGAAAAATAAAGAAGATTTCTACACAAATTTCTGATTTTCAGACATTTATTCACAATTCTGGTATAAAGATAGATGCAGATATTTTGGCAGAAGTAAAGCAAATTCCAGCCAAAAATGATTTCAAATATGCCTTGAATATGCGAAACGTTACCGTGACTTACAAAGGCGTGAATGTAGTTGATGGCGTGAATTGGCAAGTAAAACGTGGCGAAAAATGGGCTTTAATGGGGCCAAACGGCTCGGGAAAAAGTACAATTTTGAGTTTGATTACGGGCGATAATCCGCAAGGGTATCAGAATGATTATGATTTGTTCGACCGCAAGCGTGGTAGTGGCGAAAGTATTTGGGACATTAAGCACCGAATCGGCTTCGTTTCTCCCGAGTTGCATTTGTATTTCACTCGTCAAACCGAAGTTTGGAAGGCAGTAGCTTCGGGCTTGTTCGATTCGGCTGGGCTTTTCAAGAAACTAACCGATGAAGAACGAGCCATAACTGATAGTTATCTTAAACTTTTGAATATCAGTCATTTATCCGAACGAAAAATCTATCAACTTTCCACGGGTGAGCAGCGACAAGTATTTTTGGCAAGAGCATTGGTGAAAAATCCACCATTACTGCTGCTCGACGAACCATGCCAAGGACTCGACTACGAACACGTGATTTATTTCCGAGATTTAGTCAATGAATTAGTGCTTGAACTCAACAAAACACTCATTTATGTAACTCACTACGAAGAAGAAATTCCTGCGTGTGTCAATAAACGCCTAGGCCTTAGTAAAGGAAAAGTGATAAATAGTTGATTTTATTTTTTAAGAACGTAAAGTATTGTCTTGCAACGAATTACAGTTTTTTTTCGTCTAAAATTTTACATTCAGTTTTTTTGTTATGTTTGCAATCTTTTTCTATCAAGATAACCTGTTAATTCTATGAAGAGTACCTTTACGAGCCTTTTTTGGATGTGTTTATTTTTCTTGAAATTGGATGGATTGGAAGCTCAATGTCCAACACAAAATTTGCCTACAACTACCAATAAAGGAAAATTTGAGTTAGATTTCAAAGGCACAAAATATACAATCGATGGCATAACGACTAATAAAATAACTGTTTGTACGAATAGCTCGTTTACTGTAACAGATAAAAGCGGCCTCACAGGCATTTATTTTTATTTCAATACTACCCGCACGACATTTCCTACGCCATTAACAGGCTACACCCGAACCAATGGAACAGCTTTTAGTACGCCAAGCACTCCAGGAAGCTATCTGTTGATTCAGATAAGTTATAATACAACTAATCGCACCGTTAATGCCTATGTTTGCCAACCTATCGAGGTAGTTGCATCTACTATCAATCCCAAGTTTACGGTCAGTAGTTGTGCTGCGGCTCAGGCCCAAATTAATATTCCAACTGACCCAAATAATAATTTTGACTCATATACCATTAATTGGGGTGATAATCAGACAGAAACTATTACCAAAGCACAAATTCCGTTGGTAGCAAAAAAGCATACTTATAACAATAATAACGCCCGAACCATCACAGTAAGAGGAATAAAAACGGGAGTTTTATGTGATGGTGTAACAACCCAAGGAATAACACCTAACGGCCGAAGTGTTTCGCCAACGCTGTTCAGTCTGACTGTTCAAGATAATGACACGATTCAGGTTAGATACATCGGTGGTAATTATTCTTTCGATTTTTATCAGAAATGGGGGGCAGATAATTTTAAAATCGTAAAAAATATCACCTCTTCAACTTCTGCCCTCAATACTACCAAAATTGCCGTGAAAGATGCCAATAAAGAGCAATATTGCTATAAAATTGGTATTACTGATGCTTGCCCACGAACCACTTTTTCGGATTCGAGCTGCACAATTCCACTACAAGTGACGGTTTTAGATAAAAGGAATTTTCTGAGATGGAAAACGCTCACCTATCCAAGGTTTATTTCTTATCGAATTTCAAGAAATACAACGACTAATTACAGAAATATAAACAGAGCCATTACCGACACACTAACTGACCGCCCAACTGTTTGTGGTACTACTTACACTTACCAAGTTGTGGGATTAGCAGGTACAGTACAATCTCTATCTCGGGTGGTGTCTGTCGTTGGTGTTGATAGCACAAAACCGCCAATTATTACTAATATTTTGACATCAGTTGAAAAAGATAAAGTGGCGATTACGGCCACGCTTCCAACTGGACAAAGATTGAAAAGCTATACATTTTATCGTTGGAGAAATAACAAACTCGAATCTTTCAATGCAGGAGGAAACGGCAATAGAGTTGTTGATGATAAATCAAGTCCGAGTACGCAGCGAGAGTGTTATAAAGTGACTTATGAAAACAACTGCGGAATTATGTCGGATACTTCGGCGGCATTTTGTCCATCGTTTTTGACTTTGGATGGTACAGGCATCAAATGGACTGAATATCAGAAGTTTCCGTTGGGTATTAATTCCTATTTTGTCGAAAAGTTAGATGATTTAGGAACGGTTTTGACAACCACAAAAGTTGATAAAAACCTAAAGTTTGAACCAGACCCTTTGAGCATCGACCCCACAAACCCGATTGTGAAATTTAGAGTAAGGGCAGTTTCAACCAATAATTTGGTGAGTTATTCGAACGAAGTGCTTTATGCTCAAAAGCTACTGATGTTTATGCCTGATGCTTTTACGCCAAACAGCGATGGCATCAATGACATTTTTGAGATAAAAGCTCTTTTTGTGAAAAGTTTCAAGATGCGGGTGTATAATCGAGCAGGAAATGTGATGTTTGAAACTGAAGATTATAAAACAGGTTGGGACGGAACTTACGAAGGAAGCACCGTCCCGATAGGGCAATATTTTTACGAAATTGTTGCTAGCGACCACAAAGGCGAAACAATCAGAAAAGCCGGCAGAATTGAGGTGATATACTAAGTTTATTTCAACTTATACCACTCAACTCCTTTTAATGCAGCTCTACGATTAACAGTTTCTGAAGCTGGATAATTTTTTGCCAAATAATCAAGAATAACTGGCTCGGCATCGCCCAATGCCCAAAGTTTTTGCTTTTGCTGCATCCATCTGATTTTTTCGAGCCAACCCGCACGGTCGGTATGGAATTGTGTAATCAATTTACTCGAATGACAGCCTGTGCAATGAGCAGTCACCATGTCAAGACCTTTATCTACAATGAGGCCCGTTGCTTTGTCTACTTTAACGGTAGAATCCGCAGTCATTACTGCGGAAGTGTTTTTATTACTTAGTTCTTCCTGCTTCAAGCCTGCACTAATCATAATTGCCGCACTGAAAACCAATAAGGATATTTTATGTAAGTTTTTCATAGTTTTAACCAATTTTTACGGCAATTCGGTGACAAGAATTATTCAAATATCCACCAGGATTCCACGCAGGAATAACCATTGGCTGACTTACACCGCTGGCATCAGTTGCTTTTGCCCAAATTTCATAATAGCCTTTTTTCGGAAAACTTACTTTGGTTGACCAGCGTTGCCACGCCAAACGATTTTTAGGTTTACGCAAATCACACTTTTGCCAAGTTGCTCCAAAATCAATCGAAATTTCCATATTTTTCACTTCCAAATCTCCTGCCCAAGCGTGTCCACGTAAATCGAGCGTACGACCTTCTTCGAGCATCGC
>NZ_JBMLRC010000436.1:0-2330 GCF_049241225.1 Emticicia sp. | reverse complement strand
TGTTTCAAGAAACCATCTTGGTGGATACCCGACGAGTGTGCAAAAGCATTACGACCAACGATTGCTTTATTGGCTTGAACTTGCATTCTCATGGTCTGAGAAACCAAATTACTCATCGGGAATAGCTTCGTGCTGTCGATGTCGGTGTGGTAGCCAAGCGATTTGTGTACTTTCAAAATCATTGCTACTTCTTCCAACGAAGTATTTCCTGCTCTTTCACCAATTCCATTGATGGTTACCTCCACTTGTCTTGCACCCGCTCTGATACCCGCAATCGTGTTAGCGGTTGCTAAGCCCAAATCATTATGATTGTGCATCGAGAGAATAGCTTTATCAACGTTGGGTACGTTATTCATCAAATAATTGATGCGGTCATACATTTCGTTTGGCAAAACATAACCTGTAGTATCAGGGAGATTCACAACCGTAGCACCTGCTTTGATAACGCTTTCGGTCAAACGAGCCAAAAACTCTAAATCAGCACGGCCAGCATCTTCAGCATAAAATTCTACATCATCCACAAGGTTTCGAGCGTGTTTTACGGCATCAATCGCTTGCTCAATAATTGCTTCACGGCTACTATTAAATTTATGTTTGATGTGAATATCCGATGCACCGATTCCTGTATGTATACGTGGACGTTTCGCAAATTTCAGAGCTTCGCCAGCGGAATCAATATCGCCTTTTACGGCACGTGACAACGCACAAACTGTTGGCTCGGTAACGGCTTTTGAAACCTCCACAACCGAACGAAAATCACCAGGACTCGACACTGGAAATCCTGCTTCGATGATATCAACACCCAGCTTTTCGAGTTCTTTAGCAATCATTACTTTTTCGTCAGTCGTTAACTGACAACCCGGTACTTGCTCGCCATCTCGCAAAGTAGTGTCAAAAACATAAATTTTATCGCTCATTTCTGATGAGATTAATATTGGTTAAGTGAGTACTGTGTCAATCCTTCACAAAAAAGCCCTTTCTCACGTAGTAAGAAAGGGCTTTTGTATATACAAAGTCTCCGTTTCTCACACCGACAGGTTGAGTAGCAGGAGAAGTGAAATTGCGATTGACGAATGTTTCAATGGTTTTGTTTTTTTATTGATACAAATTTAGTCAAATATTTTTTTCAGACAAAAAAAAACGGTTTTTTTTCAAAAAAAATCAATCTCATGAATATGGCTTTTCTAAGTTTGACTTTAAGCGATTTACTACCAAAAAAGCTATTCTATTGATTTTTATGGTACTTTTTTGATTTATTATTAAGATTTAACATAAACAATAATCAGATTTAAGTTATTGATAATCAATTTGTTAATTGTTTTTTCAAAAAACCTTCCTGCTTTCTGTTTTAAATATTCTGTAAATCTCGTCAATAGTTAGTATTTTTGCACAATTCCTAAGCCGAAGAAAAATTTTATTTCACCTATGCAAAGAAAAACCAAAATAGTAGCAACTGTCGGACCTGCTTCCGAAAGCGAAGAAATGTTATTGGCATTGGCAAAAGCTGGTGTAAATGTTTTCCGCTTGAACTTCTCTCACGGAACTCACGCCGACCACCAAATTCGTATCGACCGTATTCGTAAAATCAATAAAGAACATGGCTTCAAATGTGCCATCTTGCAAGATTTGCAAGGCCCTAAAATCAGAATTGGTCTGATGGAAAGTGGCAATGATGGCGTTGAAATTTTTGCAGGAAATCAGCTAAGATTCGCCAGCGACGACATCGTTGGTAATGCCGAAAGAGTGAGTACACCTTACAAAGGCATGTACAACGACGTGAAGGTAGGCGAGAGAATCTTGATGGATGATGGAAAGTTAGAAGTAAAAGTAATAGGTAAAGATGGCACCGATGTAATCACAGAAGTGGTTTATGGTGGTCTTTTGAAACAAAAGAAAGGTGTAAACCTGCCAAATACTAATATCTCTCAGCCATCAGTAACTGATAAAGATTGGGAAGATTTGAAATTTGGTTTGGCAAATGATGTTGACTGGGTTGCTCTTTCGTTTGTGCGTACTGCCGAAGAAATCCAAGAGATTCAGAAATATATCAAAGAACAAGGCAAAACTGCGAAAGTAATTGCGAAGGTGGAAAAACCAGAAGCAATTGTGAATATGGAGGCTATCGTAAATGCCAGTGATGCAATCATGGTTGCTCGTGGCGATTTGGGTGTTGAGCTTCCATCAGAAGATGTGCCGATGATTCAGAAGCGTTTGGTTGAGATGTCGAATTTGGCCGCTAAGCCAGTTATCGTGGCAACTCAAATGCTCGAAAGTATGATTGATAGCCCACGCCCAACTCGTGCAGAGGTGGGTGACGTTGCCAATGCCGT
>NZ_JBMLRC010000435.1:6695-8970 GCF_049241225.1 Emticicia sp. | reverse complement strand
AACTTTCAATATAACCCAGAAGCCGACGAAATTTCGTGGACAAATAGCGGAATCATCGGCACACCACGCTTCCCGATTGATGGAATGTTGACCCGCCACTTAGTTGAAAATAACGAACTTTATGGCGTCGAACTAAGCACCCCAGGCTTGCGTGGACAAAGCGGAGGCCCACTTTTCGACCGAAATGGTGTAGTTTGTGGTATGCAAAGCAAGACCAATGCTCTACACTTAGGTTTTGATATGCACAATGCTTCGCATAACGTAAACGGTAAAACCATCAAAGTCAATAATCAGCCTTTTCTGCACGTTGGGCATTGTATTCACGTAGATATTATCAAATCGTTTTTAGCTCAAAACGGTATTAAATTTTACGAAGCTTGATTTGTCATGAAGTAAGGAGTAGGATAGATATTTACCCATGACACGCACAGCGTGCCATGTAGATTGTCTCCGTGTCATGCTGTGCATGGTACGGATTTGAGTAAAAGACATTCTCTGGATAAAATTGACAGAATCGATATGTTTGACCACGGTAGAGACAGGGCATGCCCTGTCTCTACGCTCCAAATTAAATTCATTTTTGAAATGTTTTGAATCAATTTGTTGCAATCACGGTGCAAAATCAAAGATTTCATTCAAAAATCCGTACTTTTGTAAAATAATAATAAAAACAAACGATGGATATTTTTGTAGGCAGTTTACCTTTCAAACTCAAAGAGAAAGAATTAAAAGAACTTTTTGAAAAGTTTGGAGAAGTAACATCGGCCAAAATTGTAAAAAGTAAATCGACACGCCAAAATAAAGGTTTTGGATTTGTTGATATGCCCAATGAAGAAGAAGTACGCAAGGCCATATTTGAGTTAAACGGTTTCGAGATAATGGGGCGTAATATTGAGGTGAGTTTATCGGAGAAAAAAGATAAGTCAAAAGCAAAATCTACTAAAGCACCCAAGCTAAATTCGCAAGGAAAGTTATTTGTGAAAGACACTTACAAACCTTTCAAAGGAATAGATAAACGAGGAAAACGATGAAATTCGACGATTATAGTATTTCGCACGAACTCAAAAAAAACATTGCTGAGTTAGGCTTCAAACGCCCGACTGACATTCAGTTTAAGTCTATTCCGCCGATTCTGAAAGGTGAAGATGTGTTGGCCATTGCCCAAACAGGTACAGGAAAAACCGCCGCTTTTGCCATTCCGATAATTAGTATTTTGCAAGAAATGAAGCACTCGGTGCGATACGAAGAAGGCGTAAAGTGCATTGTGCTTGAGCCAACCCGTGAGCTGGCTTTACAAGTTACTGAGGTTTTTCAGAAAATGGCAAAAGGTACAAAAGTCGAAACACTTTGCCTTTTTGGTGGTGTTGACCAAGCTCCACAAGTAGATAAACTCGTGAAAGGCGTTGATATTCTGATTGCTACCCCGGGCCGAATGTTTGATTTAATTTACCAAAAACATCTCAAAATCACGGGCGTTGAAATCTTAGTGCTTGATGAAGCCGACCACATGCTCGATTTGGGGTTCATCAAAGATATTCAGGATGTAAAGAAATTTTTGCCCAAATTTCATCAAACGCTATTCTTTTCGGCAACCATCAACGAGCAAATCAAAAAAGTAGCTTACTCGTTGGTCAGAAATGCCATCCGTATTCAGCTTTCGCCTAAAGACCCTGTTGCCAAAAATATCAAGCATTCGGTAGCTTTTGTGGAAATGGATGATAAACGTTTCTTTTTGGAACGAGTCATTAACGAAAATCCAGAAAGTAAGATTTTGGTTTTTGTGCGTACGAAAGTGCGTGCCGAAAGAGTAAAATCTGCCATGCAAAGAGTGGGAATTGAAAGTGAAACGATTCACGGAGATAAAGAACAACTCGACCGCCTTTCGGTGTTAGATAAATTCAGAAGTGGTGAAGTAAAAATACTGATAGCCACTGATGTAAGTGCCAGAGGAATTGATATTCCGAATGTAGATTATGTAGTAAATTATGATTTGCCCGATGTGCCAGAAAACTACGTGCATAGGGTAGGGCGTACGGGTCGAGGAATGCAAAAAGGTTTGGCGGTTTCATTTTGTGCGACCGAAGAAAAACCGATTCTCGACGAAATAGAGGGTTTCATGGGCAAGAAAATCAGAGTTTTGGAGCTTGACAAGCAAGAATACAACGAAACGATTGATTTCTCGAAAGATACAACCAATTATGATTTGAAAGCTTTGCTCAAAGAAGCCGAAGAATTGGAAGCATTAAAGAAAAAGACAAAAAAGAAGAAAAAATAA
>NZ_JBMLRC010000435.1:0-6595 GCF_049241225.1 Emticicia sp. | reverse complement strand
CTCGAAAGAATAGTAAGAGAACTCAGAGATTATTACGGCTGGGACCAAATGGCTTACCATGTGAATGTCAATTGTTTTGCCAATAACCCATCGCTTAATTCGAGCCTAAAATTTTTACGTAAGACCGATTGGGCAAGGAAGAAAGTAGAGAAATTGTATCTCAGAATGATTGAAGAACAAAACCGATAAAAAGAAACCGCCCCATTGCTGAGGCGGTTTTAATTTTTTACTTTAATAGGTTACTAAAAGGGCTTATTTTGAAGCTAATATCAATTTTGCGTGTTCGGCATTTGCTGCAATGATTTCGTTTCCTCTTGAATCGATGTAGCCAAGTTTGCCACCTCTTCTATACATCGCAATTCCATCGCTAAACGAATCAATCATATCATATCGAGGGGAAACTATTTCCTTGCCATTTTGATTAATAATACCATATTTCTCGTTATCCAAAACAATAGCGAATCCATTGCTAAAACCTCTAATATCATCGTATTTTGGCGATACAATCATTTTGCCAGCTTTATTTATTACACCGTATTTATCGCCGAGTTTAACTGCTGCTAAATTCTCTTCAAAAGCACTTGCCATCTGGTATTGTAATGCAATCACTTCCTTTCCTGCTTTATCAATGTATCCATATTTTCCACCAATCATTACAGGAGCAAGCCCCTCAGAGAATGGTAAGGCAAATTCATATTTTGGGGCAATGATTTGTTCTCCTTGTTTATCAATATACCCATTTTTACCGTTTACATGAACCATCGCCAAACCGTTGGTGAATCCCATTACAAATTGATACTGTGGTTTAATAACCTCTTCGCCAGCTTCGTTGATAAAACCATATTTTGAGCCACTTTTCACTACTGCTAGTCCTTCTGAAAATGGTTCGCACATATCGTATTTTGTTTCAATTAGTGTAGTGCCATTTTTACGAATAATACCATATTTATTTTTAATTCTTACAACGGCATACCCGCCCTCAAAATCATTTACATAATCATATACGCAAGGTACTATTATTGTTCCTGTTTTGTCAATAAAGCCATATTTACCTTGTGAGCTAATCTTGGCATATCCTTCTTTGAAGCGGAGACCTTCATCCTGACCAAATGCCATTGCATAAGCGAAGAAGATGAGCATAATAAACAGAATAAACTTTCTGTATGCCGCAAGTGCATTGTATAAGAATTGAGCATTCATGATTTTGTAAAGGGTTTTAATAAGTATAGCAACACCAGCATTAGTCCAAACTATATGCCAAAAATGAATTGAGAATTAGTGACTTTCAACTTTTCAGTGCGTCTTAATTAGTTATGAATGAAAAGCGGCATAAAATGTCATTTTTATTGGCATTTAGATTGGTGCTTAAAATACTAACGGTGTGTTTTTTTTTGTTTACAAAATCGGATAATGGCTTTTTTATGGATCCTGAAGGGGGAAAGTGTTGATTGGCTTGATTTTTGATGAGTTTAAGTCTGTAACTAATATATAAATATTTTTCTCATTCTTCTCTATATCTCATCATTTCAACATTCAATTATTTAAAAAATAAGTTGCTGATAATCAGTTAATTATTAACTCATAAATAATACGCTACTGACACATCGAGTAATGCATTGGGTATATATTGCGGATATTGAAGAAAAAAAGTGAGAAAAATTAAAAATATGTTTGATTACAAATTTATTTACCTACATTTGTGCTTTTAAAGTACTAATACAAATACAAAATGTCTAACGGAACAGTAAAGTTTTTCAATGAAACCAAAGGATTTGGTTTTATCAAAGTAAGTGGCTCAAACCAAGAAGTATTCGTTCACGTGTCTGAATTAAAAGACCAAATCCGTCAGGATGACGAAGTTACTTTCGACATCCAAGAAGGAAAAAGAGGTTTAAACGCCGTTAACGTAAAATTAGCATAATTATATCATCACTTCGGTGAGTAGAATTATATAATTTACAGGAAGCCCCCGACGAGTCGAGGGCTTTTTTTGTGCTTTTCTATTTAACTCCTTTCATTACCTCTCCATTACCCAAACGCCACGCCCATAAGTGGCAATGACCATTTTGTTATCTCGTGGGTGAATGAATAAATCTTGTACCGAAACACTCACTGGTAAATTTGCTTGCACAGATTGCCAGTTTTTACCGCCATTTTTTGAAGTATAAATTCCCAAGTCTGTTCCGCAGTAAAGAATTGAGGTATTGAAAGGGTCTTCTCGAATTACGTTTACTGGTGAGGCTGGTAAATCTCCCACAATACTTACCCAAGTTTTTCCAAAATCAGTTGATTTATAAATATATGGCTTGATGTTGTCTTCTCGGCGGTCGCTGAGGGTGATGTAAACTGTGCCGTCTTTTGTTTTTGAGGCTTCGAGTCTCGAAACGTGGACGTTTTGAGGTAAACCAGCCATTATTTTTGTCCATGTTTTGCCGTCATCGGTCGTGAGATGCACGTTTCCATCATCAGTGCCTACGTATAAAGTGCCTTGCTTAAATGGCGACTCTGCCAGAGCCGTAATGGCTTGGTGAGCAATGGCATACGGTAATTTACCCATGCGGTTTTTATCGTTCGTAGTCAAATCTGGACTGATGCGTTTCCAAGTTTCGCCCATATCGGTTGATTTGAACAAATACTGCATTCCATGATAAATTGTATGATTATCGAAGTTAGAAATGTGTGTATATGCCAACCATTCACCACGATGTGTTTCTTCGTCTTCGGCTTTTTTAATTGTAATATTCTTGATTCGTTCTTTGCCTTCTTTGCTCAAATCTCCTCGTTGGATTCTGCCATAAAAAGCACTCGAATACGTAATATTTGGGTCTTTAGGGTCAATTGCAATGATGCTACCTTCACCACCTGGCACAAAATGCCAGCCATTTTTCTTGTCATTAATTCCACTTCCTGCTTGCCACGATACGTTAGCTCCCATCGAACCTTCGTCTTGTACTGAACCGTGAATATTAAATGGCGTTGCCATATCATACGATACATTATAGAATTGAGTTGTTGGAATTTCCTTGAAGAAGTTCTTCCAAGTTTTACCGCCATCATAAGTAACAATTATACCTCCATCGTTTGAAATCAAGATATAATTTGTGTCTGATGGGTCAATCCAAAGTCCGTGATTATCTCCATGAATACGAGTGTTTTCACTTTTAATTATCTTCCAAGTTTTTCCTGCATCTTCCGACTCAGCAGTGTTAATTCCCATAATAAAAATCTTGTTTTCATTAATTGGGTCAACTCTTATTTGACTAAAAACCCAGCCATACGTTCCACCAAATGTTTCCATTTGCTTGTCATTTTCGCTCATTTTTGTCCAAGATTCGCCTTTATCGGTGCTTTTGTAGACTTCTGCTCCTAAAATAACCAGTTCTTTCGGACGGCCATACGAATCGAGTTCTCCTTCGTTGCCTTGACGCTTTGGTGTGTGATTATCAACGTAGGCGTACAAAACATTGGGTTTTGAGGCACACATTGCTAAGCCGATTCTACCAGTGTTTTTGGTATCTGGCAAACCATTCTTGATTATTTTCCAAGTTTTGCCTGCATCAGTCGATTTATAGAGATAGTCGCCGTCTTCGGGAGTTGGGTCGCTCCAACGTTTACGAATTCTATTCCACATTGAAGCATAAAGCGTGTTTGGCTCAGATGGGTCAATCAATAAATCTATACAACCCGTTTTCTCGTTTTGGTACAAGACTTTACTCCAGGTTTTACCGCCATCGGTTGTTTTATAAACGCCACGGTCGGCATTATAACTCCATTCATTGCCACTTGCTGCTACATAAACAATATCAGGATTGGTCGGGTGAATAACCACACGAGCAATGGTTGATGTATTTTCAAGTCCGAGGTGCTGCCAAGTTTTTCCTGCATCGCTTGATTTGAATACTCCCATGCCTGGCAATGAAGCTCGAAGAATATTAGCTTCGCCAGTGCCAACATAAATAACATTAGGATTTGATTTTGACACTGCAAAATTTCCGATTGATTGAGTACCGATTTCGTCCATCAAAGGCTTCCAGGTTTTGCCTGCATCTTCGGTTTTCCAGAAACCACCCGTAGCAAAACTGGCGTAAATAGTATTTTTATTGCCTTCAATCCCCCAGACATCGGTTGCACGGCCGCTTGTATTATCGGGGCCGAGTAGTCGCCAATTTAGATTTTTATACGGAGAATTTTTGACCAATTCGGCGTGTTTCTGAAAGGCATTTTTTCGGTCAATGCCAGTCGATGCACGGTTATTTTGTGCAATGATTTGCTGATGAATGAAAATCGCTAATAAGAGCGTAAGTTTTTTCATGTTTTGGTTTGTTAGGGTGAAGATGTTTATTTGTAAATATAATGAAAAAAAGGCTTACTGATTACCACAACCATCAATATAGGCTTTGAAAACCGCCCCTTGTTGAGTTTGAAAACCAGCTGTAAGTAAAATGCTTTTTGCTGCATCATAGGTTACGTTGGCAGTTGAACTTATAATGTTTGTCGCTTGGATTGTTTCCGAGGCTTCATATTTTGTTGTGTTCGAAATCTGTGAAGTTATCGTATGTGTTGTTTGACACGCTGCTCGTTTCAAAACCATCATAAAACCGCCATAAGGTTGCATAGTGATGTTGATTGTATTGGTGGACTGCACTTGGTAGTTTACCTCAGAGCTAACAATATCTCTTGGAGTTGCACCATCGCTTAGAAGTTGTTTGCTGTAATCGCCTGTGGCTATAAATGATAGTGGAAATGTAATATTTCGTACTTGGTTTTCTCCATTAATGCCCGAAATATACCAGTTTTCGCCTTTACGGCGAGCCATTACAACGTGAGTGCCAGGAAAACCTTCTACAAAACGAGTTTCGTCCCAAGCTGTGGGGAGGTTGCTGATGATTGTTTTTGCTAAAGTTGGTAAGTTTGTATAACTCCCCACCATATCAACTAAGTGAGTTACGCCCGATTCAAAAGTATTGAGTAAGGCAATTTCGTGAACGTCGGTTGTTAGGTGATAGACTTCTCTTCCCCAACCGATGATAGTTGGCGTGTAATCCATTGGGCCTATTACATTTCTCGTAAAAGGCAAAATCGTGTGGTGACGAGGGGCATTGGGTAAGAAACTTCCATCAAAAATATAAGCTTCCGAGCCTTTCACGGCTTCCATTGCAACCAAATTTGGATAGGTGCGTGACCAACCTTTCGGGATAACATTTCCATGAAAATTGACCATTAGTTCATAATCAGCGGCATCTTTCAGAATATCAATGTAAAGTTTCATTAATTCCTGTTTATCACTCTGAAAGTAGTCAATTTTTACACCTTTGATGCCCAAAGCGTGTATACGAGCAAATTCTTGTCGGCGAGCGGATTGAATGTGCATTAAGTCACGGGGTTGTTCAGGTTGGTCGTTTGAAGGCCCACCCGAATTATACCACAGCCATAGTTTTACATTTTTGCTGTTGGCATAGGTGATTAAATCGTTGATGTCTCCGCCATTGCCCATCTGATTCCAGTTGGCATCAATCAATGAGTAAGGCAAGTTTAATTCGGCCGCCAAATCAATGAACGTTTTTAGTTTGGTAAAATTGGTTGGACTACCGAGGTCTGACCACCAACTCCAAGTCGAAATCCCAGGTTGTATCCAAGTGGTATTAGCTATCTGCGAAGCTTTACTCACATGCGAAACAAGGTTAGATTCTACCACATTATTAAGCTGTTTTCCAATCATTATTACTCGCCATGGCATTGTCCACGGTAGTGTAGAACTTGCATAAGCTGCGTAGCTATTACCATCGTCGGGGCTTGGTGTAGCAACCGAAAATGTGCCATTACCAAAGTAAGAAGATAGGTGAGAAGCGAAGAATTTTTCATCTAAATCAGCTTCGGTGAGCAGAATCCAAGCATTGGGGGTTTGAAAAAGTGCAGGGAATGCCAGCCCATTAAACTGATTGATGGCTTGATTGAGGCTTACTCCATTCTGATAAAGTTTTTCATAGACAGGTCTGAAATTGTCATAGCCTTGAATCCAGGTTTTGCTGTTATTGACTGGAATTTGGAATGTCGTTTTATCTTCGGTTACGTAGTAAGTGCTATTTGAAGTCTCAGGGAAACGATAACGGAGTGCTACTCCATCGTTGTAGGCTCTGAAAATTACTTGGAATTTACTATTATTCGAATTGCGAAAATTGAGCGTAATTTCGTTGGCGTTATTGCGAAGTTGTAGCTGCTTTCCAATCGACATTGTGTAGTTTTCGTCAATTACGGCAGTACTACTATTTTCAAAAGTAAAGCCATTATAAAACGATTGGTCAATGCGAGAGACTCCTAAGTTAGATTGCTCAATAATGGTTTGTGTCTGATTATTATCAAGGTATTCTACAGAATATTTCAGTGTTCCATCTGGCTCAATACGTTGGATTGCGGCTCTAATTTTATTACTAGGCGAACTAACTTGCCAACTCTGAGCGACTAAAGTGAAGGAAAATAAAAGGTAAAGGGAAACACTGCAAAGGAATTTCATATATTTTTGATTAGACACGAATGAATAATCAAAAATATACAAATTATGATTTTAAACCAACACCTCTTTATACTGCATATTATA
>NZ_JBMLRC010000434.1:0-1454 GCF_049241225.1 Emticicia sp. | reverse complement strand
TATTCATTTAATATTGTTTTTACGAAAGGGCTTTTTTCATCTGATAATCAAGAGTTTAGTGATTTTCTAACAAATTTTGGTGATACTCGATTTCAAAAGAAAATTTTGTTTTTAATTGATGCAGGAGTAGCCGAAAACCATCCTTCGTTAGCAGGTTCTATTCAATCTTACTTCAAGAATCACCCGAATATTATTTTAGTTGATGAAATTTTGGTAATGCCAGGTGGCGAAATCGTAAAAAATGATACGCAGTATTTAGACCAAACGCTTTTGGCCATCAATAAATACGGCATCGACCGCCATTCGTTTGTGGCAGCCATCGGTGGAGGAGCGTTTTTGGATATGGTTGGCTATGCCTCAACGATTGCTCACCGAGGCGTAAAACATATACGCATTCCCACAACGGTTCTTTCTCAAAATGATTCGGGTGTTGGTGTAAAAAATGGGGTTAATTTCTTAGGAAAGAAAAACTTTCTTGGCACTTTTTCTCCACCCGTTGCGGTTTTCAATGACTCTGACTTCTTGACCTCACTTTCTGACCGTGATTGGCGTTCGGGAATTTCGGAAGCTGTGAAAGTGGCATTGATAAAAGATTTAGCATTTTTTGAATGGCTTGAAGCTAACGCTCATGCAATGGCCAATCGTGATATGGAAGTAATGTACGAACAAATTTTTCGTTCGGCAGCATTACATACCAATCATATTTCGAGTGGCGACCCTTTTGAAATGGGTTCGGCTCGACCGTTGGATTTTGGACATTGGGCGGCTCATAAATTGGAATATTTAACCAATTTCGAGATTCGACACGGTGAAGCTGTTGCCATCGGAATTGCTCTTGATTCGATTTATTCGCAACTTTTAGGCCTTATTTCACAAGAAGAAGTAAACCGAATCATTCATTTGCTCAAAAATCTTGGTTTCACGCTTTACCACGAAAAACTCGGTGAGAACAACAAATTAAATTTATGGGAAGGTTTGAATGAGTTTAGAGAACACTTGGGCGGACAACTTACTATCACGATTTTAGAAAAACTGGGCAAAGGCAGAGAGATTCACGAAGTAGATTTTGAGCTAATGAAACAGGCCGTTGATGAATTGAAATTAACGCTTGATTAACATATCATTTACCACGGAGGCACGGATTTCATAGATTTACATAGAGATACATCCGTTAAAATCTATGCAATCCGTGCCTCCGTGGTTATCTTCAAATAATAGACAAAAATGCAAACTCCATACGGACACCTTTCTTATTGTAGCAATATTCACCCAGGCGAAGAATGGGGTTCTCATTTTTCGGTACTTCAAAGCAGTATTCCCGAAATAAAAGCGGCTGTTTGTCCAGATACCAAGATGGGTATTGGCCTGCGACTGGCTAATCAAGCAAGCATTGATTTATCGGAAAAATCTAATTTTGATACTTTCAAAAATTGGCTCGAAGCAAACGACTGCTA
>NZ_JBMLRC010000433.1:0-1460 GCF_049241225.1 Emticicia sp. | reverse complement strand
GCTTGGCTACCAAGTGTTATTATCAGCAAAGCCAATAGCATTCTAACTTTTTTCATCGGTAAGGACGATGCTTTTACACAAACTATTTAAAACTTAATCTAACAAGTGGGTCAGGCAATAAAAAAGACGATTTAAACACAAACGCTACAATTTGAAAAGTTATTCTACAGGATTCATCGTAAGCTGACTTTTCAATAATTCTTTTATTTTTTCATTCAACGGCTGGAAAAGCCTGTGTTTTTCTGCTTCTTTCCAATACTCATCTTTGAAATGAGAATATTTGGGGTAACCTGTGAATTGTGAATATTCTTTTTTTGATATTGTGTTACTATATTTAACATCAGTAACGAAAAACTCAGATTGCATGCTATAATCTTGAAAATCATTACATTCTTTGCATTTGAATCTTAAATTTTTGTTAATAGAATAATAGTCTAAGAAATCAATACCATTATTTTTTGGGTCTGAGGTTTTAAAGATAAACTTTTCTTTATAAAAATTTATGATTGAGGTATTCCCAAACACTTTCATACTTCTCACGTTTTCGGAGTCATTTTTCAACACTTCGATTAAACTAATGTTTTTATTCTCTATTGACTTTGATAACGAGTATATAATATTTTTTTGACCTTTTTCTAATTCAGTTATTGTTTTAATATCAGGAATTGGTGGACCTACCATGTCTACAGAAAAATTGCTTCTGGGTGGCATATTTTTATTAAACCAAGACCTCTCTGCCAGACGTTTATGAAGGCTTTTTTTCTGGTCATAAACTATTTCGATATTTCCATCGGCAAAGTACTCTAATTTATCTCCTCTAAGTTGATAACTTCTGTAGTACCCAGATAAAATAACTAAGGCATTTTTATTAGGTCTAACTATGGCGTCTTCTAAATTTATAAACTTGGGAGTGAGAGTGATGGTTTTCAGGGCCAAAACTTCAGCTTTTGTAAAAGTTCGCTTGTTATATGTCATCTGGCCAAACACCAAGTTCGTAGTTTCATTTACTAACTTGATTTTGTCAATAACCGTTAGTTCGATTACTCCTTTATCATTTGCTACTCCTATATATTTTCCATCATCTGTAAAAACCTCAACGTAGGGTACAGGGTCATTGCTGGTAGCATCAACGACTATTATTTGACCTATACACTTGCCAATGAGTAAAGATTGTAAAAGGATAATTATAAAAAGCCATTTTTTTGAGTTACTAACCATATTTATAGATTTTAATATAGCCGCCCAAGCTTATTCATGGGCGGGGGCGGCTACGTCATTTTAAAATATTTTCTTGCCCAAAAGATATAAGTCTACCTCATCGTTTTTCGGATTTCCGTCTCCAAACCCCGTCCATGTAAACTTAATTAAATATTTACCAAGCCCCTTGGCTATGTCATCAATTATTCCACCACCATCAATATTAGCTAATTCTTCTTGGTTCAATTCTTGTAAACCATTTA
>NZ_JBMLRC010000432.1:15433-18141 GCF_049241225.1 Emticicia sp. | reverse complement strand
TTTTATCCGTATCCATCGGCAGGGTTGACCATCAACGATTCGGCAACTTATAACAGAAATTCGAGAGGAATTTTAAACCGAGCCGATTGGCGACGAGATAATGTAAATATTTTAGTAAAAACAATTGCTGATACGCTGAAAGCCGTGAAGCCGTGGGTGAAATTCGGCATTTCGCCTTTCGGAATTTGGCAAAATAGAACCACTGCACAACCACTTGGCTCGGCCACAGGAGGCTTGCAGAGTTATAGCGATGTTTATTGTGATTCGAGACTTTGGTTGCAAAAAGGTTGGATAGATTACGTTGTTCCGCAACTTTATTGGAACATCGGTCTGGCAGTTGCCGATTTTTCGGTCTTAGTGCCGTGGTGGGCCAACAACGTATTCGACCGACATTTGTATATTGGTCATGCTGCCTACCGAATTAATTCGACCGATGCCGCTGCTTGGCAGAATCCATCACAAATGCCAACACAGATTAGGCTTGTCAGGGCTACTCCAAAAGCACAAGGTAGTGTCTTTTATAATACCAATACACTTAATAAAAATTTACTCGGTTTTAGAGACTCCTTGGTTACGAAACTCTACAAAACCCCTGCATTAATGCCACAAATGCTTTGGAAAGATGCTGTTTCGCCCAATTCGCCTAAAAACCTTACAGCGAGCCTATCCAACACAGGTTTACAAATCAGATGGGAAAAGCCAACGACAGGGGCAACAGAATTAGAAAAAATCAGAGGCTATGTGCTGTATCGTTTTGCTGATAACGAAACAATCGATATTAGTAATTCGGCTGCTATCAGAAGTATTATTTATAAGGATACCACGGCGTATTTCGATACTGATATTTCGCAGAAGGCTAATCGCTACACATACGTCCTTACGTCATTCGACCGCCTACACAACGAAAGTTTACCATCGAATAATGCTACGGCTGTTTTAGTAACTGGAATCGATGAAGAAAGCCGCACGCAGTCGGAGTTAAGTCAGAATGCTCCCAATCCATTTACCGACTTCACCAAAATCACTTATAAACTGGAAAGAGCAAGTCATGTTTTACTCAGCATTCATGATATAATGGGAGTTGAGCGAAATAAATTAGTTGACGAATACAAGGCCGCAGGCGAATATACCGTCGATTTCCAAAACCTTAATTTGGAATCGGGTGTGTACTTCTACACTTTACAAACTCAGAGAGAAATATCGGTTAAACGTATGATAGTGGTGCGATAAACCCACGAAATTTGGCACTGTGGTTAGTTTGTGGAATATATTCCCCATAATTGCTGTTTTTTTCCACAGATAATTAGTTGATATTGACTGGTATAAGTTTTTCAGAATATGATTTAAGTAGTGAAACATTAAATCAATATTCTATGGAATTGCTTGTCGAATATCAAAAAAGCCAAATTGCGGGCATGGGAGCTATTCCACACAATGGTGGAGTTGATTTCAGAGTTTGGGCTCCAAACGCACAAGAAGTTTTTGTAGTTGGAGATTTCAATGACTGGCAAAATGATGCCACCCCATTAGTACACGAAGAAAACGGCTATTGGTCGGTGAGTGTGCCGGAGGCTACCATTGGACAAGCATATAAGTATTTATTGAAAACCCACAACGGAGATTTCCTACGCAATGACCCTTATGCTCGCCAGCTTACGAGTTCGATTGGCAATTCGCTTATTCATAACCCAGCGTTTGATTGGGGCGAAGATAATTTTCAGATGCCGTCGCAGAACGAAATGGTTATCTACGAACTTCACATCGGTACTTTCAATGCCAAAGAAGATGGAAAACCTGGCGATTTTTATAGTGCCATCGAACGCCTCAATTACCTTAAATCATTAGGCATCAATGCCATTGAAATAATGCCCATTGCCGAGTTTCCCGGCGGTTTTTCGTGGGGATATAATCCTGCTCACCCATTTGCGGTCGAAAGCGACTACGGTGGTCCCGAAGGCCTCAAAGCTTTCGTGAAAGCAGCTCATCAAAAAGGCATTGCCGTAATTTTAGATGTGGTCTATAATCATTTTGGCCCTTCGGACATGGATTTGTGGCAGTTTGATGGTTGGAGCGAAAATGGTTTGGGCGGAATATATTTCTATAACGATTGGCGAGCCAAAACTCCGTGGGGAGATACTCGTCCAGACTATGGAAGAGGCGAAGTGCGTCAGTACATAAGAGATAACGCCCTTATGTGGTTGGACGAATATCACATTGACGGCCTCAGAATGGATATGATTCCTTATATGAGAAATGTCAACGCAGATGGTAATCCTGGCAATGATTTACAAGAAGGTTATTCGCTAATTCAGTGGATAAACTCCGAAATCAAGAGCCGATACCCCAACAAATTTACAGTAGCCGAAGACTTACATAATTTAGAATGTATAACGGGCAATATAGAAGATGGAGGGTTGGGTTATAGCAGTCAATGGGATGCTGTATTTGTGCATCCAGTAAGAGATGCCATCATTACGATGCACGACCAAGACCGAGATATGAATGTGCTTGTCAATTCAATCTTGCATAAATATAATAATGATGCTTTTCAGCGAGTAATTTATACCGAATCGCACGATGAAGTTGCCAATGGCAAAGCCCGAGTGGTACAGGAAATTGCAGGTCAGGAAGATGTAAATACTTGGTATGCAAAAAAACGTTCGATTCTCGGAACCGTACTCACGATGACCTCGCCCGGAATACCAATG